>WREG01000155.1 GCA_009779455.1 Oscillospiraceae bacterium | reverse complement strand
TATACACGCACATTTCGCCCGTTTCGCCCGTTTTTACCTGATTGCCGTCAGGGCCTAAGAGATGGAAGGTATAGCCGGGGACGGGCTTGCCCATTGAGCCGGGTTTCGGCTCCATGCCGGGGATATTCGCCACCGCTATGACCATTTCCGTCTGGCCGTAGCCCTCCATAAGCTTTAAGCCCGTAGCGGCGTAAAATTGCTGGTAAACCTCGGGGTTGAGGGCCTCGCCCGCTATGACCGCGTATTTGAGGGACGACAGGTCGAATTTCGTCAGGTCCTCTTTTATAAAGAAGCGGTAAATGGTAGGCGGCGCGCAGAATGTGGTTATACCGTATTTTTTGAACATGGGCAGCAGGTCCGCCGGGATCATTTTTTCATAATCATATGTAAAAACCGCCGCCTCGCAGAGCCATTGGCCGTAAAGCTTGCCCCACATGGCTTTCGCCCAGCCCGTGTCCGCCACGGTGAAATGCAGGCCGTCCTCTTTGACGTTCTGCCACCAGCGGGCCGTCATTATATGCGCCAGCGCGTAGGAATAGTCCATGACCGTGATTTTCGGGTACCCGGTGGTTCCGGAGGTGAAATACATGAGCATGGGGTCTTTCACGTTGGTTTCGACGCGCTCGAAAACGTCGGACGCCTTTTCCACGCCCCCGTCAAAATTGTCCCAGCCGTCGCGCACGCCGTTAGCCATCATTTTTATTTCCACGGTAGGCGAATCCGCCATCGCATCTTCGGCCATTTTCGCGACTTCGCCGTACCCCGTGCAAACGATTGCCCTTATGTGCGCCGTTTTGAAGCGGTAGACAAAATCCTTGGCCATCAGCTGGTCTGTGGCGGGGATGCCCACGGCCCCGATCTTGTGAAGCCCCAAAACAGCGTACCAGAACTGGTAATGCCTGCGAAGCACAAGCATGACCTTGTCGCCTTTTTTGATGCCGAGGGATTTAAAATAATTGGCGGCTTTTGAGGAATATTTCGCCATATCACCGAAGGTAAAACGCCGATCCTCGCCGTGGGACACCCACATCATAGCCAATTTTTCGGGGTTCTTTTTGGCTAACTCGTCAACCACATCATAAGAAAAGTTGAAGTTGTCGGCGAAATCAAATCCGATATCGGTCAGCATCCCGTTTTTATCAAAAGTTTCTTTCGTGAACTTTTTATAAAACCTGCCGTCATCCGCTCCAACTCCCGCTTTTTGGGAGGCAGGGGCTTCTATGGGTTCGATGTCCTCGTCCGCCGCGCCTTTTATGACGACCGCAAGGAATTTGCAGTCCCTCCCGCCGGCCGCAACCATGCCGTGCAGCTGCTTCCCCTGATAATATACGCTGTCGCCCGGATGCAAAAGCTCCTCGTGGCCGTCGATATGCACCTTCAATTCGCCTTCAAGGACATAATTAAGCTCCTGGCCGTTGTGGTTCGCAAGGGCGATGGGGGAATTTTCCGTTTCCTGCGAGTATTTCGCGGTCACGACAAAGGGTTCGGCCAGCCTGTCCTTAAAAAGGTAGGCGAGATGCGAATAGTCGAAGCACTCGCGCCTTTTTATGGGCATACCGTCCTCTTTTCTCGACAGGGTGTATTCCGAGAGCCTCGGCTCGTCGCCGGTAACGATGGATGCGAGGTCCACCCCCAGTTTATCCGCGCATTTGTAAAGGAACGTGAACGAAGCGTCCGCTTCGCCGCTCTCGACGGCTAAAAATTCTTTTTCGGAAAGATTTACCGCCGAAGCCATATCGGCCGCAGAGAAACCGAGCTCATTGCGCAGCCCCTTTAACCTTTCCATTACCCTTAAATTGTTTTCCATAAAATTTTCCTCCAAATTATTTTCAATTCACAATTTACGTGCAAATTAATTGTGCATTGAGAATTGTGAATTGTGCATTGTATAAAAAAACACCTTCGCAGCTTTAGCTCTTCGCGGCGAAGGTGGAATTTCTAAAAGTATAAAATTTTGCATTTTAAATTTTAAATTTTAAATCCGCAACCGTTCGCCGCTTCGTAATTATCGCAATAACAATACCGGAGATTATAATAATAATCCCGTTAATTATTGTAATTATGCTGTCGGCGAATAGTCGGCTCATCAATTGTCTCCTAATTTTTTGCTTTTAAAGAGATTAACACAAATTTTTCGGTTTGTCAAGTAAAATTTTTTAAATTTTTTTAGGAATCGCATTTGAAACACATGGGGACGGTTCGCTCGTGTTTATTGGTCGAAAATAATGACACGAGAGAACCGTCCCTATGTGTTCTTTTTAAAAATTTTTTTAAAGTCTTTACAAATGAGAAAAAATATTGTATAATCACTTTAATAATTTAAAGCTTTATAGCGTAAAACAAATAAACGGAGGTATTATCAATGGTCATAACTGACATTTTAAGGGAAAACGCGAAAAAATACACAGGCATGACGGCCCTTATTGAAATCAACCCCGAGCATGACGAAAAAAACGGCGTCGCGTGGCGGGAATTCGAGCTTGTCGAAGCGGGCGGGAAATCCCGCTACAGGAAAGAGATTTCATGGGGCGAGTTTGACTGCCAGGCAAACCGCTTCGCCAACGTGCTGCTGGCGAAGGGATATAAAAAAGGCGACAAAATCGCGATACTGCTGATGAATTCCATCGAATGGCTGCCCGTTTACTTCGGAATACTGAAAATCGGCGCACTGGCGGTGCCGCTCAATTTCAGGTACACCGCCGAAGAAATAAAATATTGCCTTAACCTCTCAAAATCCACGGGGCTTATATTCGGGACAGAATTTATAGATAGGATCAATGAAATAAAAGATGACATTTCAGATATATCCAGCATATTTTTTATCGGCGAAGAGCTTCCTCCGTATGCGGAAAGCTTTTACGCGCTGACGGAGCGGGTTTCTCCCGAGGATGTGGGTTCAGAGCTTACCCTTGACGACGACGCGGCCATTTATTTCTCGTCGGGCACTACGGGCTTCCCGAAGGCCATACTCCACGACCACAGGAGCCTTATGCACGCCGTCCTTTGCGAAAACAGACACCATTCCCAGACCCATGACGACGTGTTCCTGTGCATCCCGCCCCTATACCACACGGGCGCGAAAATGCACTGGTTCGGAAGCCTGCTGGTGGGCGGGAAAGCCGTAATATTAAAAGGGGTAAAACCTTATTGGATATTGCGCGCGGTCTCGGACGAATTATGCACGATAGTCTGGCTTTTGGTGCCGTGGGCGCAGGACATCCTCGACGCCATAGACAGCGGAGAAGTGGATTTGAAAGAATTCAGGCTGGCCCAGTGGCGGCTCATGCACATAGGGGCGCAGCCCGTCCCCCCGAGCCTTGTCAAACGCTGGAAAAAGATATTCCCGGATCACGACTACGACACAAACTACGGCCTTAGCGAGTCCATCGGCCCCGGTTGCGTCCATCTCGGCGTGGAGAACATACACAAAGTCGGAGCCATAGGCATTGCGGGCTACGGCTGGCAGACGAAAATTGTCTATGAAAACGGGAACACCGTAGAAAAGGGCGGCGTGGGCGAGCTTTGCGTCAAAGGCGACGGCGTTATGAAATGCTATTACAGCGACGAAAAGGCCACGGCCGCCACATTGAAGGACGGCTGGCTGTTTACGGGCGATATGGCGACGGAGGACCCCGACGGGTTCATATACCTTGTGGACAGGAAAAAAGACGTTATAATAAGCGGCGGGGAGAATATCTACCCCGTACAGATCGAGGATTTCCTCCGTGGCAACGACGCGATAAAGGACGTGGCTGTCATAGGCGTGCCGGACAAGCGCCTGGGCGAGATAACGGCGGCGATAATTGAGGTGAAACCCGACAAAACCCTGGCGGAAAAGGATGTCGAGGATTTCTGCGCGGAACTCCCGCGCTACAAGCGCCCGAGGAAAATAATTTTCGACAAGGTGCCGCGCAACCCCACGGGGAAGATCGAAAAGCCGAAGCTCCGCGAAAAATACTGCGGCGAAAGCCTTGTTATAGCCCAAACGAGGGAATAGGAAATTTATTTAATATGAAAAGGGTGCGCGAAAAAATCATTTCACGCACCCTTTATGAAAACACCTGTGAGAAAAAAGTAAAAATCACAGGCGAAAGGAGAAAGCTATATAATGCATTATAACTTTTTTTAACGTTTTTCACTACACCCAAAAGGGTAAAAAAACAATAAAAAAAACCCTTAAAAACCTGTTTTGCAAGGTTCAAAGGGGATTAAATCTAAAAGAGTTTATCCGACCAGCTTTTTTTCGATTGCGATCCGTATCGTGTCAACATTGTTGTTCGCATTCAGTTTTATATATATCGACTGCAATATTTTTTTAACGGTATTGACGGACAGATAGCGGTTTTCGGCAATTTCATCGCGGGAAAGGCCGTGATAAAGGTCGTTTAAAACCTCATGCTCGCGGTCGGACAATGAAACGGCATCCTTTATGTTTTTTTCCTTTTTGACCGAATTCAATATAATGTTGGCTTTTTTCGCGTATATGGAGGCTTTGCGGTCGATCATTTTGAGCCATTCCCCGGGTATGTAGCAGCCGGGTTCAGAGGAAGCGGCGACGACCAGTGGATGCAGGTTTTTCCCGAGGCCGATAAAAAACATTTCAAATACGCCGTCAAACGACATTTTATACGCTTTTTCAAAAGCCGATACGGCCCCGGGCGCATCGCCCGTTTTAACCTTAGCCACGGCAAAAAGCAATGTGAGCGTCAATTCCCCGAACAGAAACCGCTCCTGAGGCTCCCTGGGATATGACGCGGCTAAAACAATAAGGGCCTGATTGAAATTTTTACAGGCAATATGATATGTGACATTTATGATAAGCTCCCTTGTCGGGATGCGGATTTCCGAAGTTTCCGCTTTTTCATCCGCGGCCAGCCACGGCGGCACCATTTCGGGAAGCCCTATTTTGGCGTAAAAATAACCTGTATATATATCATAGAACAGCTGCCGGCACCAAAAATCCGGGTTGTTCAAATGGATCCGAAGCCGTTTAAGTATTTCTTTCACCAAGGGATAATTCCCCTCTTGCGAGGCTATGCGAAGCAAATATTGCTCCGCTACCGATTCGATTAAGTACTGTTTCTTTTCCCGCGCCGTTAAAATCGCGTTATGGGCGTGGTGCTTCGCGAGTTCCATCTGATTTTTATAAAAAGCGATTTCGCAG
>WREG01000154.1 GCA_009779455.1 Oscillospiraceae bacterium | reverse complement strand
GAAATATGCAGAGGACAATCAGAAAGCCAAGGCGAAAGCGTGTTTCAGGTCGATTCCCAAACATCTGTCAAAGGATTATAAGAAATTTCAATACAGCATCGTAGAAAAAGGCGGAAACACACGGAAATACGGCGGCAGCTTGGACTGGCTGTTCGACGCGGGGATGATTAACTTTTGCAACAATCTTGAAATCCCCGAACTGCCCCTTGAGGGGAACAGTATGAGCAGCGAGTTCAAGGTTTATATGCGCGACACGGGACTGCTTATCGCGATGCTTGACGAAGGCACGGCAAAAGATATTATCGACGGCAACTTGGGGATTTATAAGGGTGCGATTTTTGAAAATATCATTGCCGATATTTTTACCAAATCGGGCAAAAAGCTATATTACTTCGAGAAGAACAATCGGCTTGAGATCGACTTCTTTATCCGCTTGGACAGCAAAGCCGTAGGGGTCGAGGTAAAATCAGCAGACAACACAAAATCAAAATCCCTCAACACGCTCATAGGTCATTACGGCGTCGAGAGAGGAATAAAGCTGTCCGCGAAGAATGTGGGCGGCAAAGAAAAAATGGAAAGCCTCCCGCTGTACATGGCGGTGTTTTTGTGATACAGTAAAATAGCGTTTGAAAGGATGCTCTTCCTCGCCAGCTTACTCGGAACGACTTGCTTTTGTCATAAATCCATAGCGGTTTCATCCAGCAAAAAATTCTCGATGCCTATATAGAGAACGCCTTTTTCATCGTGCCAAGGGATAATGTCGTCCTTTAATGACTTTTATAAAGCCGTTCTCTTTCTTCTTAATTAACTTGTCCAGGTATTGCGATCTTTCAATAATCATATTGACATCCCGTTATTATTGCGTATTTATGTAAAAATATCAAAACATATTTCATTAATATCCAATACATTTTTCAGCAGCCCGTTGTCAAGCAGGGCGTATTCCGCCCTTTTCGCCGAAAACACGCCGCTGTTGTCCGATTCGGCGGGTATGACGAGGTTTTTGTCCGCGCCCAGCTTTTCGCACAGCCTTATCCCTATATCATATTTTGAAAGCCCCCTGTCGCCGCCGATATTCAGTATTTTCGGCAGGTTTTTGCGCGGGGTTTCGCAAAGCTTTGCGATTATCCCCGCCGTCGTGCCGTAATCCAAAGCCGAGCGGACAAAATCGGTGAACATCTCCGTTTTTTGTCCGAAAATGAGCCTTTCTTCAAGGGTATCGTAAAAATGCTTTTTATGCAGGGATAGGCTTTTCCCCATAAGAAGCGGCAGACGCAAAACATGCCCGCCGTATTCGAGGGTAAGCTTTTCCGCCAGTATTTTTTGCTCCCCGTAAATATTCACGGGGTTCAATTCGTCCGTTTCCTTAAAGCGCCTGTCCGGCCCGCCCTCGCCGTAAACCGCGTCGGTGGAGCTGAAAAACAGGCTTTCGATATTTACGGCGTTTAAAAAATTTTCAAGAGCCTCCACGTTCACATTATAAGCAAGGTCAGCGTTTTCTTCGACTTTGTCGATATTATGATAAGCCGCGAGATATACGCATTTTATTTGTTTAAAACCCTTGATATAAAGGGATAAAGATTTTATATCTTCTTTTTTTGTAACGTCGCAAACGAAGCTTTTTGCCCTGTCCGTTTCCGTGACGGAATTTTTGTCCCTCACAACGGCAATACAGCCTTCATCTGTCGCGGATATTATATTTTTTACAATATGCGAGCCTAAAAAACCGCCCGCGCCGATTACTATATACAATTACAGCACCTCCTGTAGGGTGCGGCGCTCCCGGCGCACCGAAATTAATTTATATGTGATTTTAAATCCGGTGCGCCGGGAGCGCCGCACCCTACAAAGAAGATATAAATTTACCCATCCTGTTCATCGCCTCGCGCAATTCCTTAATGGAATACGCGTAACAGATCCTTACAAACCCTTCGCCGCTTTCGCCGAAAGCGGTTCCCGGGATTACCGCGACTTTTTGGCTTTTCAAAAACCCCGTCGCGAAATCCTCGCTTGAAAGGCCGAATTTTGAGATGTTGGGGAAAGTGTAAAAAGCCCCGAGCGGCTCAAAGCACGGCAGGCCCATCTCCGAAAACGCGCTTAAAAGGTAGCGGCGGCGGCGGTCGTATTCAAGCCGCATTTTTTCCGTTTCCCCGTCGCTGTTTTCGAGGGCCTCTATGGCGGCGTACTGGCTCACCGTGGGCGCGCACATTATGGCGTACTGGTGGATTTTCAGCATTTGGCCCAGTATCAGCTCCGGCCCCGTAGCGTAGCCTACCCGCCAGCCCGTCATGGCGAAAGTTTTTGAAAAACCGTTGATAACAACCGTGCGTTCCCGCATACCTTCAAGGGAGGCTATGCTCACGTGTTTTTCGCCGTAGGTCAGTTCGCTGTATATCTCGTCGGATATCACGATTATGTCATTTTCAATCAGAATGTCTTTTATGGTTTCCAAATCGGCCTCTCCCATCACAGCCCCCGTCGGGTTGGAAGGGTAGGGCAGTATTATAGCTTTTGTCTTATCTGTTATTGCCGCCCGCAACTCACCGGGAGTGAGGCGGAATTCATTTTTTTCCAAAACCTTTATTGCAACAGGTTCACCACCCGCCAAAACTATGCACGGCATATAGGACACATAGCAGGGTTCTATATATATAACCTCGTCGCCGGGGTTTATCACCGCCCGTAGCGCGATGTCTATAGCTTCGCTGCCGCCGACCGTGACTACAATTTCGCGGTCGGGATCGTAGCTGAGGGAACACTTCCTTTTTGTATAATCGGATATCGCCTTGCGGAGGGGTTTTATCCCCGAATTCGCGGTATAAAAGGTTTTGCCGGAATTCAGCGCATGAATGCCCGCCTCCCTTATATTCCAAGGGGTGTCGAAATCCGGCTCGCCAACGCCCAGTGAGATGGCGTCGGGCATTTCTTCGACCAAATCAAAGAATTTCCGTATACCCGACGGCTTTAAGGATTGAACTTTATCTGACAGCGGGTTTTTCACGGGCAAATCACCATTCTTCCGTCTGTTTTGGCGCTTTTGAGGCGTATCCCCTGCTCCTTATACCTTGTGAGGATAAAATGCGTCGTAGTGTTTTGCACCTCGTGCATGGACGCTAATTTGCCGGATACGAAAAGGGATATTTCCTTGATGGTTTTGCCCTTGACGATGACAAGAAAATCATAGGCCCCCGACATAAGGTAAAGGGTATCCACCTGGTCGTACATGCAGATGGTTTCCGCTATTTTGTCGTACCCGTCGCCGCCCTGAGGCGTCACGCGGAGTTCCACCAGCGCCGTCACGTCGTCGCCGTTCAGCCTGTCCCGGTTTATAAGGGTATGGTAAGCGCATATCGTGCCGTCGCTTTCCATTGCGGCGGTTTCAGACAGTACGGCGGCTTCCTCCGCGCCGAGCATGGCGGAAAGCTCCTTCGCGCTTATTTTCGCGTCCTTTTCGATTACGTTTAATATTTGTTCTTTAAGGTTTTCCATTTAGTATTCACTCCTTTATTCGTCTAACACATTTCTATCTATCTGATATTATATAAAATTCTGCGGCAAAGTCAATACGGTTAGCCGGAAAAGCCCGGCAAATCAATAAAATAAAGCCCGTCTGCCGTTTTTTTGTTTTTTAACGGGGATTTGCGTATTCCGAACAAAATTGAGACGAACCAGGCCGCGGCGGCGACAGAAATCCCGACGATTTTGCCGATCCGGTCGTTGAGCCATAAAAACAGATGCCCGATTATATTTATGTGGCGCCTTACAACGCCGACGACGCTGCTGTAGCTTATCGGCTCGTCGGCCGTGTTATTAGCCGTTCCTTTGGTTGTCAGCCGCTCTTCGGAATCATTTTTTGCGATGACGCGGTGCGTAACCACCCTAAGGCCGTCGTCACGTTTAAAGGTAACGTCGTCGCCTATATTTATCATGTCATAATCGGCAGGGGAAATGAAAAGCAGTGAGCCTATCGGCAAATCAGGCGACATGCTCCCTGTTTCCACTACCATGATTTGATACCCTAACGCTTTAGCGCCGAAAATGCCTATGGCGGAAAATGCCATAAGCGCGATTAAAACAACGCTTAAAATATTGACTGCGTGCCGCGCAATTTTTCCGCGCGTTGTTTCTTTCGTCAGGCTTAAACCGTTTTGCGTCAGCTCATGTTCAATATCTTCAAGGGTTTTTAATTCGTTTGCCGCCTCCCGCGGGCTGCGTAATTTTTGCGCGAATTCACGCTCGATATCTTCAAGGTTTTTAAAAAAAACCGGCTCATTCAAACTTTTCACCCCACTTTCTTTTTTTAACTGAAAATACTATAAAAATACTAAAAATATATATTTAAAACTGTCAAAAATAAACTAATTATAAAAATAAGGAATGTAATAATAACATACACCGCCGTATTTGTCAACTTTTTTATAAAAATTATATAAAATATTGCAAATTTGATGTGACTGATATATAATAAACATATTAAATATGAGTAAAGTTGTGCTTTTATCCATAAACGCTAAATATGTACACTCATCGCTGGCAGTATGGTTCCTTTCTGCCGGTGTAAAGGAATATTCACGGCTGAGACATGACGTTGAGGTTGTTGAGGCAACAATTAAACAGGATAACGCCGATATTGCCGAAAGGGCGGCAGACCATATGCCGGATATAATAGGAATATCAACCTATATATGGAACGCGGGCAAGCTGCCGGGGTTATTGAAGCTTTTGCGCCAAAAACTGCCTGATGCGGTATTTGCGCTTGGCGGCCCCGAAGCGTCCCATAACGCCGGTTACTGGATTGAAACGGGAGCTGATTATGTGCTGCGCGGCGAAGGCGAACAAAGCTTTCCTGCGTTGCTCGATGCGCTTGAGGAGAACGATGCCGCCGCGTTGAAAACAATCCCCGGCCTTTGTTATAAAAATGGCGGCTTTCACTCGAACCCGGGTTTTAAAACTTCGGCCAATTTGATTGACCCTTACGGCAGTGCCTATTTTGACGCGCTTGACGGCAGGATAGCGTATATCGAAACATCCAGAGGCTGCCCTTTTAAATGCGCGTATTGCCTGTCCGGCGGGAGCAAATTAAAGTTTTTCCCTTTGGATAAAATAAAAGAACAGGTATTCAGGCTGTCGCAGTCCGGGGCAAAAACAATAAAATTTGTTGACAGGACGTTT
>WREG01000153.1 GCA_009779455.1 Oscillospiraceae bacterium | reverse complement strand
TTGACAATCATCGATTCAAGCATTTGGGTAGCCGTTATGACCATTTTCCCGGATTGGTAGCAGCGTTTTATAAACACTTTTTGCAGCCCTGGCAGCCGCTCGTACTCCACCTCGACTCCCATGTCGCCCCTGGCGACCATGATGCCGTCCGCCTGCGCCAAAATTTCGTCAAAGTTTTCGATGCCCTCGATATTTTCGATTTTTGCAATTATCCTAATGCGCTGCCCGCCGTGGTAGTCCAAGAATTTCCGCATTGCCGTGACGTCCTCCTTGCGCCTGACAAAGGAGGCGGAAATGAAATCCACGTCGTTTTTTATCCCGAAGAGCAGGTCCTGCTTGTCGGGTTCGCTCAGATACTCCATTTCCAGGCGCGAATGGGGTATGTTTATGCTTTTGTGGTCGCGAAGCTCCCCGCCGTGCATTACGGCGCATTTTATTTCCGGCGGGATTGATTCAACGGTTTTCAATATTATTTTCCCGTCGTCAACCAATACGGTCTGCCCTGTTCTTAACTGCCCGGGCAGGTCTTTGTAGGAAATAGAGACTTTGTTTTCGTCCCCTTCGACCTCTTCAGTCGTAAGGGTGAAGCTGCCGCCGTCTTTCAAGACGACGCTTCCGTTTTTGAAGTTTTTTATGCGTATTTCCGGGCCTTTCGTGTCGAGCATAACCGCCGCCGGAAGCCCCAGGCGGTCGCGCACCTTCCTGAAAGTGTCGATAAATTTTTGATGGGACTCGTATGTACCGTGGGAAAAATAGAGCCTCGCCACATTCATCCCGGCCTTAAGCATCTGTTCCATTACTTCTTCAGTCGCGCTTGCGGGGCCTAAAGTGCAGACTATTTTTGTTTTTCTCATAATATTATCCTTTCACGGTTTCAGTCATTTAGATATTGATCTAAGTTATTACAATCAATAACTTCCGCAGGGATATAGCCGCTGGCTTCCGCCATATCTATTCGTTGGCGCTCTTCTTTGGTAACATTGGTAAAATCAGGATCCCACGCCAATACAATACGCTTTATCACTTTTTCCGCCAATACCTGTTCGTTATCCGGCAGCATTTCAAGCATATTGATAATATTCGCTGTGTTCGTTGACATCTTTTCCGCTTTTCGTCGCCCAATAAGAGGGGATTCCGGCGTCAATAGCGTCCGGATCGTTGTCAAAATCCTCATACGCGCCTGTTATCACAAAGCCCGCTTTCAACTGGCCGCCGATCTGCTCGTCGAAGGTATGGGAAAACTGGAACGTCGGCTCCTCCTCGTGGCAGGCGTATAGGGCGTAGTGTTCGGGGTTCCGCAGGGGGTTGAACGGGAGCTTGTATTTTATGGTAAGGGGATGCTCGAAATTTTCAAACAGGAAGTTGAAGCCGTTGTCCATCCCGGCCAAAAGTATCCCGCCGGGCCGCAAAACGCGATGGCACTCGTTCCACACGTGATATACATCCTCGATATAGCAGTTCGATACGGGATGGAAAATAATATCGAAGCTGCCGTCGTCAAAAGGCAGCCGTTTTGTCATATCGGCCTTGACTATATCTATTTTATAATTCTCCCGCCCCGCGACCATGCGTTCGCTTTCAAGCTGCCTGTCGGAATAATCCAAAACCGTGCAGTCCGCGCCCAAAGCCGCGAAAATCGGCATTTGCTGCCCGCCGCCGCAGGCGAGGCCAAGCAGTTTAACGCCGTCAAGCCTATCATCTTTTATAAATGGCGCAAACCATTCGTGGGGGACGGGGCGTATAGGCGTGAGGATCACATCCCACTTCCCGTTTTTCGCGTCAGCGAATGCTTCGCGCGAAATGGGGATGCCCCATTCCCAGCCATCTTCGACCCATTTGTCGATTGTTTTTGAATTTAGTTCAGTATAATTTTTCATATAATTCTTCAAGCGGAGCGTCAAAATCATCGGCAATCCACATTTTCCCTTTGCCCGAACCAAAAACCGGACGCTGTTTTATTTCCGTTTCATAATTTAATTTTGCAATTTCTTTTACAATGACGCTAATCACTTGTAACATATGCTCAGGCAGCAGTTTTATGTCATTTATTAATTGTTCTTTTGCTGACATGGTATATACCCCTTTATATATTAATCCAGCACCGCTCTTTGATGCTCTCTTCTATCGCCTCAATAACCCTCGAACAGGCCACCCCGTCCTCGAAATCGGGTGAGGTCGGCGCATCATTCGCTGCGGCTTTGATAAATTCGTAAAGCTCATGGACAAAGGTGTGGTCGTAGCCCAGCACATGGCCTGCCGGCCACCAGTTGGCGGCGTAGTTGTGGCAGCCCTGTGACGCGGCTATGTTTATAAAGCCCTTCGTTTCCCCGTTGTTGTTTTCGCGGTCATAGAACTCAAGCTCGTTCATCCGCTCGAAACGGTACCTTATGCTACCTTTTTCGCCGTTTATCTCGAAAACCATGTCGTTGTCGTGGCCCGCCGAGAAGCGCGTGGCCTCTATCGTGCCTATCGCGCCGTTTTTGAAGTCGAACATGGCGACGGTGGCGTCGTCAACCTCCACGTTGCCGAGGGGCGCGTCCGCGTTCGCCGAGCCGGAAAGCCCTTCCATCCGCTCAACCAGCGGCCGCTGTTTGACGAAGGTCTTTTCCATGCCGACAACACTGTCGTATTCGCCCACTAAATATCTGCCCAAATCTATTATATGCGCCCCGAGGTCCCCCAAAGAGCCGGAGCCGCACACTTTTTTGTCCAGCCGCCATACGAGGGGGAACGCAGGGTCGATTATCCAGTCCTGCAAATATAAGGCTCTATAGTGGAATATTTTGCCCAATCTTCCGTCGTCTATAAGCTTTTTCGCCAGTTGGATTGCGGGCGCAAAGCGGTAGTTGAAGCCTATTTGATGCTTAACCCCGGCCTTTTTCGCGGCCGCGAGCATTTCCTCCGCGTCTTTGACGTTCAGGGCCAACGGCTTTTCGCAGAAAACGTGCTTGCCGTTCTCCGCCGCCGCGACGGCTATCTCCTTATGGAAGTTGCTGGGCGTGGTTATGTCGATTATGTCGATGTCGGGGCGTTTTACAAGCTCTTTCCAGTTTGTGTCATAACCTTCAAACCCGAATTTCTTCTGCACGTCCGCAAGCCACTGCGCGTTCCTGCCGCAGATGGATTTCAGGCGGATATCCGCCCCCGGGTCAAAGAACATGGGTATCCTCATATACGCGCTGCTGTGGGCCCTGCCCATAAATTTATAGCCGACGAGGCCTATGTTAAGGGTTTTCCTGTCCATAAAAAACACGATCCTTTAAAAAAATTTTACTATAATCAAAGCCAAAGAAAATGCTTTGGCATTTTCGCCGATGACGCGGCGCAAAACTCGTTTACGCTCCGCGTGCAGCTGCGTCTATTATAACATTAATATGTTAAATTTTCAAGAATAAATGTAAAGAAATATAAAATAATAGATTTGCTATTGACAAATGCAAACAAATGTTTTATAATATAAGTAAAAGATTTATTTTGTGAGGAGAATTAATTTGACAGTTGAAAATTATGAGTATAGGACAAGCCCGATGTTTTTGCGTAATCAGTTTAAAGGGAAGGATAAATACGAAATGCCGGTTATACCAAAAGCGGATCTGTCTTTTGAGGAACTGGACGGGCTGAGGCTGATAGGCTTTGACAAAGCAAAAACGGATTCGAACGGGCATTACAGCCGGATGGTTCATTTTTTCCTGTATGATTATAAATTTGAGGATATTTGGGCACACCCGGATAAATATGTTGAAAGAATGAAAAAGTACAAAGCAATGTTAACGCCGGATTTCAGTATATATATTGAGATGCACCCCGTAATGCAGCTTTATAACACATTCCGCAACAGGTGGGCGGGGGCGTATTTCGCGGAACAGGGAATAAAAATTATACCGACCGTGAATTGGGGGCTTGAAAATACTTTCGATTTCTGTTTTAATGGTATAGAGAAAGGCTCTGCCGTTGCTGTTTCTACTTACATGGTTTCGGAACACGGGAACCATTCCGACCAAAAAGAATTTTTCATGAAGGGGTACAACGAGATGCTGCGGCGCATAGAGCCTTCCGTGATTATTTGCTACCATTACCCTTTCCCCGAAATGGAAGGCAATATCGTTTTTGTAGATTACGACTTAAGCTCATGGACGCACGATAACGACGATATTGACAAAACCTGCCTTTACACCCAAAGCGAACGATATCTTTTAGGGTTTGAAACCCCGCCGCCGGAAAGCCATGTTATAATAAAGCGCTGCGCTTATGTGAATAAGCACGATGCTGAAAAGGGGATGGGCAGTGTCGAAGGCGGCGAATGGCAGCCGAAACCGAACAAACCGGAAGAACAGCGGTTTATAGGAAAGCCGGGTGAAACAAAAATCACATATGACAAAAAAGGTAATGCTTTTCAAACAAAAATAGGAAACGACGGCAGGGCGGAAAAAGAAAGGCATAATACTGACCATAACAGAGCGCATAGCGGACATACTGACCCGCACGATCATATTATTGATTGGAACAAAGGCTTTCCCGATCTGGGTGAGTCAATCAATTATCCTAGTGGCGCAGCACCTGAATTTAAAATGTTTAAGGGGATAGAAACTATGGAAGAATTTTATTTGCCAAGCGGCGATTTAAAATTTTCAAGCATTAGCGAATTTAAATGGTCGTTAAAATGTAACAGTGAAATAGAATTTATGTGGAACGGCAAAGCGTACACAATTTTACCGTTACATCCAGGGTTTAATATAGGTGAAGGATATTATACAAAAGATGGAATTCATTACAATACCGAAGATAACACAGCTTGCGAAGATATTATAGGTGCGGATTATGACACTCCGGAAAAATTATTGAATCATGCGATTGATGGACAAAAGCTCCGCGAAATCATAACACAAATTGACGTTATATATAGATTTGTTTAAAATTATAAGATGAAAGATAATACTATGATAACTTATTACAAAGGAAATACCGCTGACAATGCTGTTTGCAATGATATTAAAGGGGTTGTTTATAAAAATCTCGATTATCTTCTTGATCATGAAATCAATGGGCAAAAACTTCGTAGTTTTATAACGCAAACAGAAGTGACAGATAGAAATATTTAAATATTTTATGGAGCTTGGGAATATGAAAGAATTTTATTTGTCAAGCATTAGATTAGATTCAATACTTTAAGGTATTCCAAAGCGATGACCGAATGCCCCTCCCCCG
>WREG01000152.1 GCA_009779455.1 Oscillospiraceae bacterium | reverse complement strand
TCCAGTTCCACCCCACCGCTTTCAACCCCGGCGGGACAGACAAGGAGAAATTCCTTATAAGCGAATCCGTCAGGGGCGAAGGCGCGTATCTTTTGAATAATAATTACGAGCGGTTTATGCACAGGTACGACGAAAGGCTGGAGCTTGCCCCCCGCGACGTGGTTTCAAAGTCCATAATGATTGAAAGCCGCCGCACGGGCGCAAATGATTTTTATCTTGACATAAGACACAAGGGCGAGGCTTTTTTGAAATCCCGCTTCCCCGGCATATATGCGGGCTGTTTAAGGGGCGGCGTGGACATGACAAAAGACCTTATCCCCGTATTCCCCTGCCAGCATTATTTAATGGGCGGGATAGAGGTCGGTATGGACTCGAAAACAGGCGTCGAAAGGCTCTACGCGGCGGGGGAGTGCGCCTGCACGGGCGTCCACGGCAAAAACCGCCTCGCCAGCAACTCCCTTTTGGAAGGGATTGTCTTTGGGAGGCGGGCGGCGGAGGACATAAAACGCTGCATGGCGGCGGGGTATCCGAAAGCATCCGTTTTCCCTTGCGACAACGACTATTCGGGTGCGCCGCCGCCGCCCAATATTAAGGAAGAAATACGCGAGCTGATGCAAAGGTCGTATTTCGTAATCCCGGACGAAGGGGCCGTGCGCACGGGCCTGCGGCAGGCGGAAAATATTTTGAAAAGGCTGAAAGACGGGAAATACGCCGTCACTACGGATTATACGGAAGCACTGACAATGGCGGCGATGGCGGTGCAAATTTTGCGGGATTTAGGGGCCGGGGATTAGTGAACTCTCAAACAGCCGCATCTTCCCGCACACAACCTGCTTCACCGCGTTTTTCGCGGCTTCTGCGGATTTTTCAAAGCTTATGTTTTGCGAAAGCCCCTCGGCGTAAGCTTTATGCGCCGCGACGCACATTTCAGTACATATATTTACTTTGCGGATGCCGTTTTTAATGACATTCTTAAAATCCGTTTCGCTAAGGCCGCTCCCGCCGTGCAGAACAAGTGGTTTGGCGCTTATTTTATAAATTTCCGCCAGCCGGCTTATGTCAAGAACAGGCGGCTTCTTATATTTTCCGTGGGCGGTACCTATCGCCACAGCCAGGGCGTCTATATCGGTTTTTTCAATAAAATCAGCGACTTGGGAGGGGTTTGTGTATTCTTCTTCGTTACCGTTGTCCGCGCCGTCCTCTCCGCCGCCGACATGGCCCAGCTCCGCCTCTATATCCGCGCCCATGGCGTGGGCAATCTTTACTATTTCGCGGGTATTCGCGATATTTTCGTCATATGGCAGCGCGCTTCCGTCGTACATAACCGAATTGAAACCGTTTTTGAGCGCTTTCAATATCAGCGCGTAATCCGTCCCGTGGTCAAAGTGCAGGCACACGGGGACGCTTGCCTCGCGGGCAATGCGGCGCATTATCGGCGCGGCGTATTCCAAAGGGATATAGGGCAGATGAACCTCCGCCACGCCCAAGATAAGCGGCGAGCGCTCTTCTTCCGCCGCTTCGGCTATCCCCCGCGCCATTTCAAGGTTCAGCATATTGAATAAACCTACGGCATACCCGCCTTTTTCAGCCGAGGACAGTATTTCCTTTAAGCTTGCAAGCATTACAAATAATCCTCTTTCATTAGATTATATACTTGGTTATATGATTCTATCCCCGTGGTTGCGCCCTGACGCGTCACGGATATCGCCCCGGCGGCGTTGGCGAACCTCGCGCAGTCCTGCAAATCCATGCCTTTTATATAAGCCGTCAAAAAACCGGAACAAAAACTGTCCCCCGCTCCGGTGGTATCGACGGGTTTTATATCTTCAAGGCAAGCCCGGACGGCATATCCCGGCGTGTTTTTGTTTTCGCGGATATAACAGCCGTTTTTGCCGAGCTTTATCACAGCGGTTTTCACCCCCGCGCCGATAAGCCTTTCGGATATTTCATCTAAAGCATCCGCGCCCGTTAATTTCCGCGCTTCGTCAATGCTGGGCAGGAATATATCCACATATGGCAGCGCGTGGTTCAGCAATTCCCCCCATCGACCCCTGCTGTCCCAGCATACGTCCAAAGCGGTAGTCTTGCCCGTTTCTTTGCACCTTTTTAAAAAGCCGACAGTCTGCGCCCCGTCAAATTTATCCATAAGAAAAGAGCCTGTTAAAAATACAAGCTTTGATTTTTCGATTATACCCCAGTTTACATCATCAATTGAAAACGTCCCGTCCGCGCCGACGCAGTGGAGGAACGTCCGCTCGCCGTCTGAGCCTACAAGCGCCACGGAAGCGGCGGTCTGTGCGTTTTTGTCCACGGCAAGCCCGTCGATGTTCACCTTGTTTTCAGACAGTACGCCTTTTAAAAAGCCCCCGAAAGCGTCGCCGCCTATTTTGCCGAGCATAGCGGAACTCAGCCCCAGTTTGGAACAGTTAACGGCGGCCGTCATGGCGTTCCCGCCGTTCAGCAGCCTTATCGAACCCACCTGCCCCAGCAAGCCCTTTTCCGGCAGGCTGTCAACGGGCTTTGCGATAACATCCGCCACTATGATCCCTACGCAGGCAATGTCGAACATATAAAATCACCTCCTAATACGTGGATCGGTAAAGATGTCCGCTTCGTCTATTGATTTTGTGCTGAATTCGCTTATTACGGCACCCTCGCCCCCGGCCTTAAACCAATGCTTTGTCCAGGGATAAATGGTATATTGCTCCCCCGGATTTAAAATGATTTCATGGAATACGGTATATACCCCGTCAGGAGGATTCTGCTTGCGGTTCGCGGTTGTTTCGCCCTCCACATAAAGGTATACCCTGCCAAAGCGGCAGCGGAAGGTCTCCTCCTTGCCGGGGTTCCCGTCCACGGGAGGGTGCAGATGCTCCGGGCAGGTTTGGTTCGGGAACAAAACCATCTCTTTGGCGCAGCAGCGTTCGGTGTTCACGTATGTAAGGATTTCCAGCCCCGTGTTTTCAAGGTCGTCAAGCCCGAAGCCCGCAACCTCGATGCGGGCCGCCTCTTCGGGGGTTATTGTTATTCCGGCTAAATTAAAATAGTCAAGAGCCAGTGCGCGAGCCTCTTTTACCGTCATATTTTAAAATCCTTTTATTAAATATAATATTTATCATTCCCGATAGTTAATATATCAAAAATATTTAATCAAGTCAAGCGTTTTTATGCCTTAAAAATCGCGCTTGACATAACGGCGGCGCGTGATGTATAATTTCATAGCGGCAACTGCTGAAAAATATATAAAAAAAACTAAATCCTAATATCCTAATTTGCGCGGACGTGGTGAAACTGGCAAACACGCCGGTCTTAGGAGCCGGTGCCTCGGCTTGCGGGTTCGAGTCCCGCCGTCCGCATTAACATATAATTATATAGGTGACCGGAATGGACGTACTGAAATCAATGCAGGAAAAATATGATATTATCGAGCCTATTATCACTAAATTCTGCGAAAAATACTTAAACGGGGAATATGCCGCCGTATCTTTGCGCTTGCTGGAAAAACTGTGCCGGAAGCGCCCTTCGCCCCTTATTAAAGGAAAGCCCAATACATGGGCCTGCGGCATTGTTTACGCTATCGGCTCCACTAACTTTTTGTTTGACAAATCTACCGCGCCGTATATGAAAGCAAGCGAATTGGCTGAAAAGTTTGGCTTAAGCCAAAGCACTGCCGGAAGTAAAGCGGGGGAAATATATAAGCTGCTGAATATTTCAACCTTTGACCCGGACTGGACGCTCCCCAGCCTGCTTGGGGACAACCCCTTTGTATGGATGTTTGAAACAAGCGGCGGGTTCATTTTAGACGCACGGCACGAATCACGCTAAACACAGGAATACCTTTTTGAAGCCGGGATGATCCCTTATATCCCCGCCGACCGTGAAAAAGACGCGCCGCTATGGGAAGAAAATAAGGATAAAATTGTAAAACCGGATCATACAAAGAAAAAAAAGGAACAAAGCACGATTGAAGGGCAAATCTCATTTGGCGATGAAATAAACAATATTGAATCTGAATGAACTTAAAACTAAATATAATTAAGGACGGTAATAATTATGTCTCAACCACTAACCATGCGCAAAAAAGCCGAGATTTTCGAGTACGATATGATGACCCGCTTCATGCTGGACGGACAGGTGTTGTGCAAGCTGAAAAACCCTACCCCGGAAGCGCCTTTTATCAGCTACAATATGCCCGACGACGCCTATATGACGGGGATGATGGCCGCAGTGTTCTCTTTCAAATACGCCGTGACCAAAGACCCGGAGGACAAAAAGACCGTTTCAAAGCTGCTGGGCGGCCTTGATATGCTCTGCCGCGTATCCGGCAAGAAAGGGCTGCTGGCCCGTGCCTGGTGGCCGCTTGACAACCCAAATTTCAGCGACGGCGACAAATGGACGGTCAATGAGGAAATGGGCGTCCGCTGGAACGGCGACGTGTCCACAGATCAGATGGACGGCGTGTTTTTTGGCTTCTATTACGCCTATAAGCTCGCCGCTGACGAAAAAGAAAAGAAGGCGATAGCCCACAATGTTTCCGAATTGATTGACGCTGTAATCGAAAATGATTTCCGTATTGTCGATATTACGGGGGAGATGACAAGATGGGGCAATTATCAAGTCGAGCATCTTATCGCGGAGGAGCATCTCCACGGGCTTTTGCTTTTGCAGCACCTTAAAATAGCCGAATTTGTCACCGGGGATAAGAAATACGGCGACCTGTACCGCGAAATCGCCGTTGACAAACAATTGGCGGGCTATACCGTGACCGCATGGATACCCGTGCCGCCCCCGTTTGCCAACCACAGCGACAACGTCATGCATATCATGGAGCTTCTGCCGCTTCTCGAGCTTGAAACCGACCCGGATTTATACAATACTTACCTTCAGGGCCTGCGGGTGCTGGCGAACGGCTACAGTAAGGAGGACATCACCCTCCCGAATGGCATGACCCCGTATGAGTTCATGGAAAACAGGTTCAGGAGCGCCGATCTGGGCATATCGGGCGGCATGGCGGACATGATGGTAAACGCCGTGCAGAATTTCTGGAACGGCGACCCGATTCATCACGGCATAGGCGTGGCGGGCGAGCCTCTTTTCAACTACGCTTTCATGAAATATTTCAATTGCACCGAAGAAGGCGTGCCTGTAACGGGGACGGAAACCCTGCGGCTTTTCCCGTTCTACATAAAATGGAACAGGGGCACCATCGAAAAATACGAAAAACAATTTGGCTT
>WREG01000151.1 GCA_009779455.1 Oscillospiraceae bacterium | reverse complement strand
TCCTGCCACTGCCACGCTTCCTGCACGAACAGCCACATGCCGTATTTGTCGCACAGCTCGGCGATATGCAGGTTTTGCGCTCTGGTCTGCATTTGACAGGACCATACATTCTCGATGAAATTGACCCCGCATTCGGCCATCATACGATAATGGTAATCATCAATTTCCGAACCTTGCTGGAAAGTCATCGGGCCCCAGCCAATGTCTTCCCTGCAGGGCGGGAAGAAGGCCGAGAAAATGATCCGGTCCGCAATACCCGTTCTGTCAACGAGCGATTCGGAACCCGCGGCCACAACCGCCGCGTCAAGCCCTGTTTCGTCGTTTTCAGCCGCCGCGGCTACGGCTCCGCCAAAAAATGCCGCAAACAGCATCACCGTTGCCAGCATTGCCGCCGGCAGTTTCTTATGCATACGTTTCATATAAAACTCCTCCTGTTTAAATTTTAATTTTATTCATTATACCGCGTCTTGCCCGCAATGTCAATGGGCAACACGTGTTTTTCAGTAAAAATCCCGTAATTTTTCACGCAATGAACCCGTCCGTGAAATTTGACGGCATAAAACCGCCGTGACATAAATTTTATGTTCACTGTACCTGAAGAAGCCGGGGCAAATACGGCTTCAGGGTCACGCTGCCTGTAAAAGTCTCGCCCGTAATCAAATCAACAATCGCGGCGCATTCCCTGCCGTCAACGGATATTTTCACCGCCGGCTCATTTTTCCAGTTGTAATTACAGATGCTGATTAAAGTTTTGCCTTCGTATTCGGTTTCAAACCATTCGGTTTCAAGCACCGGCCTTTTTGTTTTTGCATCGGTAAGGGCGACGTTATAAAGCCCTTTTTCAGCGATAACCTTCTGAACGGTCTTTTGCTGGGCTCTCTTTAGGAAAGCCAGAGAGAAGCCGAAAATATTGAAGCTCGGCAGCACCTTGTCCGCGTTTAAGTAGATCGAAAAAATATCGCTTAAGCTGCGGAAACGGTTGTATTCGTCAAACCAGAGAGAATCAAGGCCGATGATGACTACCGAGCCGCCGTTTTTCTGGAAGGCCCTGACGGCTTCGACGGCATCCTGCGGCAGGCGCGAAGTCTTCGGCAGTATAAGCATTCTGTAATTATCAAGCTTTTCGGCGATATCGTTTTCCGTGACGAAATCCACCCGCTGGCCGCTCAGTGTGGCGTATTGGTAGGCATCATACGTGGTTTCGGCAACGTTTGTGTAGTCGAAAACGCGCGAACTCTTGGAGTGCATTACCGCAACCTCCGCCTCCGCGTTCTGCAGCGCGGTAACCTCATATGCCAAACGGTTGAGGTCTAAATTCGTGCGGCCCATTGCGGCCACGAAGTCGGGCCGCCAGCCTACGGAATGGTACAGCGCGGAACCCGGCCCGCCGGATTCCCATACCCACGCCGCGCTAAGCGTCCTGCCGTGTACAGCGCCCATCCAGAGGTCAGAGATGAAAAAGGGCCTGAACTCCGGCAAAAGCCGTTCGTCGTCATCAATGGTGAAGTGGTCTTCCGAGTTGAAAATCGGCGCGTTTTTATTGGAACGCAGCAAATCGTACCACATATTTTTGGAACTGTACCTCACGGGGTCGAAGGCCTGGTCAAATTGATCCTGCCACTCCCGCTGCAAGACCCGCCACGCGTCGCAGCCGTTTATCTGCGTGAATTCGCTGATTTTTTCGTGGTCTACCCCGCGCATAAAGGGCTGTTCCTCAAAGGCCGTCCTCCACTTTCCGGTGGAATAATAGTCCATAAGCTTGGTATGTATCGGGATATCGGGCATGATTTCGCGTATGCTTTCTATCTGGAGCAGGCTGAAATCGTTCATCACCTTATCGTTATAATCGACAAAATCCACCGCCAACGGCGAGGGTTTATCCATATCGGGGAAGGGTATTTCGTCGAAATCCCTGTATTTCGTGCGGAAGCTGCCGTTCAAATCGCCGATATCCCCGTAGCGATCCCGCAAAAATTCGCGCCAAGGCGCAAGATGGGTATCGCGCATCCAGCTGTGGAATACCGGCTCGTTGGCAAGGCACAGGCTGTGCAGAGACTCATAATCCCTGATTTCATTGCACAGGGCCTGCAAAAAAGCCGCCGTCACTTCCCGCGCCAGCGGGTCGGCAACGTCATATTTGATAAAGCCCGCCGGGCCGTTGTCCATACGCAGCTCCGGATACTTATTAAGCAAAAAGTCCGGGAAATAATGCGGCGAGAGCAGCATATCCACGAAAACATTGTGTTCCTCCGCTGCGGCTAAAACGTCTTTTATGCGCTGTACCGCAGCCAAATCTATAGAAAACTCATCTTCGCTGCCCTGAGCGGGCGGGGCGATAAAAGAGTTGGGGCCGATCTCCTGAGCGACGATATTAAGCCCGAGACCGGGGTAGTCGGGCGTGTTCGCGCCCGCGTCGCCCCAGCCGGCAAAGCCCGTAAAGAAAATAGGCCTGCCCTCTTCAATGGCGTCTCCCGCCTTTGTTTTGCCGAGTATGCTCTGCCCGTCGATTGCCAACGGGCCTGTGACATAACGAGGCACATAAGCGCTTGTCTTTTCGCCGCTCAGAAAAGCGTCCAGCGAAGCTGCGGCCTCGTTATACAGATCATTGAGGCAGCGGTCATAATACAGAGCCTCTTCGAGATTGAAAGAACCACGTTCAATATTGATGCATAAGCCTTCGCTGAACCGTTTGAAAGCGTTGTAATTTACAAGCTCATAATCAACGGCGATATCAGCGAGGGCGCAAGCGTCCAGCTTGTCTTTAAGCTCCTGTTCTTTCGCAGCCAGCCCGTCGAAATAGGCCTGATTAAAATCCGTCAAAGCGGCGGCAGCCGCCACCGCAGCGGGGACGCTGCAGCCAAACACTAGAACAGCACAAAGAATTAATGCAAAAAACCGTTTCATGCCAACATCTCCTATACACAATTTTTAAAGCGTAAAACAAAAAGCTGCATTTTATTATAATATTATAACATTCCGATGTGATTTGTCAATGGAGCATCCAAATTTTTATCATATCGGCCTCAAAAAAAAATTGTTGACAAGCAAAAGAAAATTTAGTATAATCAATTTCGCCTGATAAATAATAATCTGTTGCTTCGGATGGGCAATAATCATCTATCCTAGCAATACTTGGCAGCTAAATCAAACCTTTTCAAGATTAAAACACGCACCTTTAGCTCAGTTGGTAGAGCACCTGACTCTTAAGCATTGAGCATAGGTTTTAAGTCCCAAAGGCTACACTAATTTTGTTTATCAAGTGGACAAGTACCTTGACATATAAAGGCTTGTCCGCTTTTTTGTTTTTCACGCAAACTGTTAAAAATGCTAAAAATCAGACATTTTGCATCCCTGATTTTCTAAGGATTTTTTTATTGTCTGAGGGTCTTCATAAGCACATTTTGACATAATTATTTATGTGAGGTGCTTCTTATGAAAAACAAAATTATGCTAAGCGTTGGAGAGAATCTGACAATTACAAAGGGCTATGAACAATTAAGAATGATGAAGCAAGCGGAAGGCTTAAAACCCGATACAATCAGATACTATGATGATTGCTTCAAGTATTTCAAAGAATACGCAGGCGAACAAACTTTATGCGAAGACCTAAATCAAGATATGATTATAAATTATATCTTTTTTTTGCGGTCAGAAAAAAAGGTAAATGATGTTAGCATTAATACTTACATTAGAGGTATTAGGACAATTATTAATTATTTTATCGAACGAGAATATACTTATCCATTTAAAATAAAAGGGGTTAAAGCCGTTAAAAGTGTCAAAGAAACTTATTCGGATGATGAATTAAACAGGTTGCTTGAAAAGCCAAATATTAAAAAAGTGAGTTTTCCCGACTATCGAAATTGGGTTATAGTTTGCTATCTGTTGGGAACAGGCAATCGGGCAAATACGATTTGTAATCTGAAAATAGAGAATCTTGATTTTTCAGGACATCAAATAATTTTAAAGGTGGTAAAAAACGCAAAGCAATATATTATACCGATGTCCCCGACATTGGAAAAGGTTTTAAAAGAGTATTTAAGCTACCGTAAAGGCGCTGCTGATGATTATCTATTCTGTAATCAATATGGAGAGCAATTAACGAGGGAAGGGCTTAAAACGTGTATACAGAGATATAATAAAAGCCGTGGGGTTGAAAAAAGCAGCTTGCACTTATTCAGACATACATTTGCTAAAAAATGGATTTTAAATAAAGGCGATATTTTCAGACTGCAATCCATATTAGGTCATAGTAGTATTGATATTGTCAAAGAATACGTTAATATGTTTGGCGTAGATTTGCAAAAAGATTTTTCGGTTTTCAATCCGTTAGACACAATGGACTGCATGAAGCCACCTGGAACATTAATCAAAATGTAAAAATCTTACTTGCCTAAAAGTAAAAAAAGGTTATCGAGTATTCAAAACCCGGTAACTTTTTTGCTTTTTTATGCTGACGCAATCCGTTCCGGTAACATTGGTCAAGGGCAATAACCCATGCCCTGCTCTCTAAAGCATTGTAAATAGGCACGTTGCGACTTCGTAATAGCGGGGTCACGGCTGTTTTTTGTGTGCGAAAACACCCGTGACCCCGCTATTACTACGTGGGTAATTAAGAAGTAATAGTATAAGCGCACGGGCATAGTTGTTAACTCGTTAGAAAAGAAGTAGTTAGATGTAGTAATTTAAAGGTTTAGTTAAGTAGTAAGTAGAGTAGGTAGTAGGCACTTTCACCACCCTGCGCCCCATCCGGGTACGGCTCCCTCCTCAGTGCATCCTAAGAGGGAGATTCCCACCCTCCGGCATAAAGCCGTTTCCCTCCCAGGAGGGAAATCGCACCCTTTTTAAAAATTTAAAAAAAGGGTGCGATTAACTAAACCTTACAAGAATGCGAAACTACTAACCTCATTAATCAAAAAAAGTAATTATTGACCTCAAATCAATAATTACTTTTTTGCTTTGATTATTTTTCGGGTTTCCTAACC
Source organism: Oscillospiraceae bacterium (assembly GCA_009779455.1). Classification (GTDB taxonomy): domain Bacteria; phylum Bacillota; class Clostridia; order Oscillospirales; family Acutalibacteraceae; genus WREG01. Next base: position 253 of record WREG01000151.1, on the reverse strand, counting down.
ATTTGCCCACCACATTCAGAGCATGGGGTTTCGGGCTTAGTAACATGAGGCGGTAACATCCTCATTTCTTCATGCCCGCATTTCACGCATTTAAACCACGGATTAGCCATTTTACATTGTCCTTTCTTAGTTGATTTTAGTTTTCTTCGTGTTCGTCGCAATGTCCGTTTGGTTTGACTTTCTTTTTTAGAATTTGGCAATAATAATTTTGGTCGCAATGCCGACAGTTTCCGCAATTATCACCCTGCGCCAT
>WREG01000150.1 GCA_009779455.1 Oscillospiraceae bacterium | reverse complement strand
TTATGATCGAATGGTATATCGGCGCAAAGCGCGGGTTCAGCCTTTCAGCAGGCAAAAACGGCAAATATTTCAAGCGCCATCTGCCGCCGGAATTATACGAGAGATACGCCGCAACTTATTCAGGCAGCGATTACGATGACATATGGGCGGCGGTGCATACCATGTGCGATTTGTTCCATGAACTGGCGCTGTCCGTCGCGGCGCATTTCGGATTTGCTTACCGTCAAAATGAAGAGGACGGAATAAGGGAATATTTAAGGATGGTGCGAAATGGAATGCCATCATAAACCTATTGTTAAATATCGAAAAACTAATATAATGACCGAATCTATTTATAAATATAATTATAAATGTAAAAAATGCTCAACGAGTATTGAAGTAAACAATCCGAAAAAAGCATTTGTAATTAATGTTGTTTTGTTTCTCCTTATATATTCTCTTAGCTTAGTAATAATTGAAGATTTTATAGATTATATAGTCATTATTTCAAATAGCGCGTTTTTAAACGCGGTTTTTGAAATACCGCCTACAACTATATTAAAATATAAAACGATAAAATCTGTTATAAGAATTTTATACTTTTGTCTTTGCTGGATTGTAGGTGATATTATCTCAAAATGGATCGTTGTGCATTTATTTAAATGGAAAGATGTCAATATATCCGAAAATATAATAAAAAATGAGGAGACAAAAAAATGGTAGTAACAAAAGACACAAAAATAGGCGAAATCCTTGACGCGGACACCGGGACCGCGCAGTTTTTCATGGAGCTGGGTATGCACTGCCTGGGCTGCCCTGCGGCGAGAAGCGAGACCCTCGGCGAGGCCTGCATGGTCCACGGGCAGGAGCCGGACGGATTGGTTAACAAAATAAACGAATATTTCGGGAATAAATAATGCTGACAAAGAGACTGCAAATGGCCGCCGATCTGATAGCCCCCGGGCGGCCTGTGGCGGACATAGGCGCCGACCACGGCAAGCTGGCGGTCTGGCTTGTGAAAAACGGGGTGTCCCCGTCGGCCGTGGCCGCCGATATCAGCGAAAACGCTTTAAAATCCGCCCTTTTTAATGTAAAAAGGGCGGATTTGGAGGGTGAAATCGAAGTTGCCGTATCCGACGGCCTGGCTGAAATACCGCCGGAAAAAGCGGACGAAATAGTGATTGCGGGCATGGGCGGCGAGCTTATCGCGGAAATTTTGAGCCGCTGTGAATATATCAAAGACCCGCGAAAACACTTGGTTTTGCAGCCCATGACCCGATCCGAGGATTTGCGCTCGTTTTTGCTCGAAAACAGATTTTACATAGAAAAGGAAGTTACGGCAAGTGAAAAAAGCAGGGTATATATCGCGATGTCGGCGCGCTATTCGGGAGAAGATAATGCTTATCCCGTTTGGTATCCATATTTTGGGGGACTTGCGGCAAATAGCGGCGGGGGCGGTAAAAGATTTTCTGAAAAACAGTTATTGAGGCTCGAAAAACGGTATAATTCGATAAAAAACATCGAAAAACACGGTATGGAAGCGGAAAAATTAAAAAATATAATATATACATACAGGAAAGACATGAATATATGAATAATACTCTAAACATAATAGCTCAGGCAATAGGTTTTATAGGCACGGCATTTTTGGTCATATCATATCAGCAGAAAAAGCGGCGCGGGATAATCGTATTCCAAATTTTTTGCTCGGCGTTTTTCGCCCTGCATTTTTACTTATTGGGTGCGTACACGGGCTGCGCCATGAACGTGCTGGGCGGCCTGCGTTCGACGGTATATTCATACAGCGAAGAAAAAAAGTGGGCGAAACACAATTTTTGGCCGGTCCTGTTTTTTATAGTGTTTTTGGCGGCGGGCATTCTGACCTGGAAAAACATCTGGTCGCTTCTGCCCACCTTCGCCATGTGCCTTTCCACAATAAGCCTATGGCTCAGGGACCCGAAAAAAATACGATTCCTGACCTCGCCGACCCTGCCGTGCTGGCTTGTATACAACCTTATGAACAAGTCCATAGCGGGGTTCATAACGGAAATTTTTACAATAATTTCAATGGCGACGGCGATAATACGGTACGATGTTTTGCCGAACCGTAAAAGCAAACGCGCAAATAATTCTGCCATAAATTAGGCTCTCATATTCGGTAGGAGGTGTGGGCATATGAAAAGCAATGATAAATTCGAAGTTGAGCGCATTGCCTGCGGCGCGAACAACTGTTTCATCGTTTCGCAGGGGGATAATTCGATTTTGGTCGATACCGCAACGTTGAAGTACAGGGGAAAAATTCTCGCGAAATGCGTGGGCAGGGACGTAAAGCTTATTTTCATAACCCACGGGCATTACGACCATACGCAAAACGCCGCATATCTCGCGGAGAATTTAAAAGTTCCGGTCGCCATGCACGAAGCGGACGTCCCATTGCTCGCGGAAATGCCGATACCTAAAGCCCACGCGCTTTTAGGCCGTGTGATGGTTGCTTTTATGCGGTTGGCGAAGAATAATGTCACGGGCAAAATCATATCGCTGTTTCAAAACGCTTCAATCCCGCCTTTTAAGCCCGATATCCTTTTAAAGGACGGCGATTACCTTGGGGAATACGGCGTAAGCGCGGAAGTTGTCGCATTGCCGGGCCACACAAACGGCTCAATAGGCTTAAAGCTCGGAGAAACCGGCTTGATTGCCGGGGACGCGATGATGAACATTGTCAGGCCGCAAAAAGCGCCCCATTACCTCGACCGCGCCGCGATGGAACAAAGTTTTGATAAAATAAAAAATTACGGCGGCGGTTTCACCCTCCATTTCGGGCACGGCAAATCCGTACAAAGCCCGTAGGGGACGCCGTTGCGGCGTCCCGTTTTTAGGTTAGATGTCGTTATAACACGGGATGCCGCAACGGCGTCCCCTGCCAAATGCCGAACATATTACGCATATATGTCGCAAATGTAAATATATTGTGAAGGGGGGGGGTAAAATTCTTGACAAGCCTAAAAAATATCCTTATAATGGTATTGATGCTTAAAAGCATTAATATTAAAAAAAAGGAATGATGACCCATGAAGAAGACCCTTGCTGTTATTTTGTCCCTGATTATGACGCTTTCCCTTGGAGTTGCGGCGGGCGTCAGCGCTTCCGCAGCCGCTGACATCACTATTACCTTTAAGGACGGACACGGATTCTACGGTGACTTTTCGGTAGATATCCAGGTTGACCCCGACGCCGTCACATGGTACGATTGTTTGGATCTTTTGGCGGAAGAGGTTGACGGCTTTTATTGGGACGATATCCAGCTGAATGTTGAGACTGAAGATTATCCTTTTGGTTTGGCTGTGGATGATTTAGACGCAACTGTCAGCGCAAGCGGCTACACCGATGATATTACCGTATTTGTTTGGTACTATAAAAATAGCGGTACGGTTACTTTCGTTGACAATGACGAAAACTACATTGGCGACATCGAAATAAGCTGGGATGCAACATGGCTGGATGCATTGCTGGCTCTGAGCGTAAAACTTGGCGGTTCCGTTCTTCCCTATGACGCTTTATATTATGGGGATATCTGGGGTGACGCAGGCTGGATTTGGATTGAAAATTTTGAAGATTTAACAAAGCCGATTTATATTTCAGACCTTATTTGGGACTTTACCGTAAAAGTTGTTTATTATCAGAATTTCATAAACGTCACATTTGTTGACGGCGATAAAGCAGAATTGGCGGTTTTCAACGTGGACGGCAACCATACCACGTGGAAAGATATGTTTTTTATGCTGTTTGAAGCGCTTGACCTTGAAGCCGGCGATTATAACGTTAAGGAGATAACGGTTCTGGCCCCCTGGGACGGCGATGATGTGCCTGTCGTAGACGTCGACCGGACTCTTACGGCTGACGATTACACTATAGACATCACCGTAAAAATCGTGTTTGAAGAAATCGATATTCCCGATCCGCCGCTTACTTTTTGGGAGCGTTTTATTGCGTTCTTTAGGGCCATAATTGATTTTATCCTTAATCTTTTTCCATGGATAAACCCCTGACAGCGGTAGCTTTGCGTTTATGCCGCCTACGTAAATAAAATTCTTACTTCTGCCTCCGGCGCGGCGAGTCTGCCCGGAGGCGGTTTTTTTATGCGTTAAGCAGTATATTTACGGAAAGCCCTTGAAAAATCAAACAAAGCATATTATAATAAACCTGTTAAAGAAAGCCAACCCCGTAGGGGACGCCGTTGCGGCGTCCCGTCTGTAAAAGATTTTATCTGATTTCGGGACGCCGCAACGGCGTCCCCTACGGGGTTTCTTCTATTTTTTGTGTATTATAATATATGCGAAACTTGAGTCCGAAATTATAAAAAGGTTAAAAATCAATGATTAAAGTAAAAGACATATACAATTTCATAGATAATTTCGCCCCCTTTGCCACGGCGGAGGACTGGGACAACTGCGGCATCCTCGCGGGGGACCCGGACGCGGCGGCCGAAAACGTCCTTGTTACCCTTGATGTCACGGGCGAAGTCATAAAACAGGCCGTTTTACAGAAATGCGAACTTATTGTCAGCCATCACCCTGCGCTTTACAAGCCCGTCAAAGCCTTTACCAAAGGGAACATCCTTTACGAAGCCGTGAAAAGCGGCGTTTCGGTCATATCCGCCCATACGAATTACGACGCGGCAATAGGCGGCGTGAACGACGTCTTGTGCGGGATTTTGGATATGAAAAACATCACCGCCCATGAAAATTTGGTCATGCGGACAGGCGAAATAAAAGAGCAGGCGGCAACGGATTTTGTAAAGTTCTTATATGAAAATATTTCTCATGATATCAGGTATTGCCTGCCCGAAAAGCGGATAAAAAAAATAGCCGTGGTCGGCGGCTCGGGGTTTATGTTCTTTGGCGACGCGAAAGAGGCGGGCGCGGACGCGTTTCTGACGGGCGACGCTAAATACCACGATTTTATCGAAGCGGAGGAAAACGGTATAGTTTTAATTGCGGCAGGGCATTACGAAACGGAAAACCCGGCGGCAAAAACGCTCCGTGACAGGCTGGCCGAAGCGTTCCCGTCCCTTAATGTGATGTTTGCGGATCAAAAAAACCCAATCATGAATTGAGGATAATAATGGCATTAGACGGCATATATTTACATCTTTTAATAAACGAACTTGAAGTTTTGAAAGGCGCGAGGCTTGAAAAATTGAGCCAGCCATCGAGGCTTGAATTTTTGCTGCAATTCCGCTCAAGAAGCGGCTCGCATAAGCTGTTGGTTTCAACAGGCGGCTCAGCGCCGAAAATCTGCCTGACCGACCGT
>WREG01000149.1 GCA_009779455.1 Oscillospiraceae bacterium | reverse complement strand
TGCAATGAACATATTATTTATCGACATAGACACATTGCGCCCCGACCACATGGGCTGTTACGGCTACAGCCGGAATACCACCCCGAATATGGACACTATAGCCGAAGAGGGAATAAAATTTAATAACTATTATTGCGCCAACGCCCCCTGCCTCCCGTCCAGGGCCGGATTGGCGACGGGGATGTTCGGCATCCACAGCGGCGCGGAGGGGCACGGGGGGACGGCCGCCGACAAGCGGCTCGCGGGCTACGGCAGGGGCTTCCGCGACAGAACGGACGAAAACAACCTTTTTAACGTCTTCCGCAAAGCGGGGATGCATACCGTCTCGTTCAGCACCTTCGCCGAGCGCCATTCCTCATGGTGGTTTAACGCAGGCTTCAACGAAACCTATAATGTTGGCGGCGGGGGCATGGAATCGGCCGAAAGCGTGTACCCGGCGGCCCTTGACTGGCTTGACCGCAGGAGTTTGGACGGAAACTGGTTTATGCACTTCCACATCTGGGACCCCCACACTCCCTACCGCGCCCCGGAAGAATTCGGCAACCCTTTTGAAGACCAGCCCCTTGACAACTGGATAGACGAAGATGTTCTGAAAAAACATTTGAAGCACGTGGGGCCCCATTCCGTAAACGAGCTTAATATGTACAACGACAACGAGGGCAGCGAATTCCCGCGCCAGCCGGGCAAAGCCACGGATTTAAAAGGGGTAAAGCGCATATTTGACGGCTATGACTGCGGGATACGCTATGCCGACCGGGCCGTGGGCCTGCTTTTCGACCGCCTGAAAGCCCTCGGTATTTACGAAAATACCGCCGTAATAATAACCTCTGACCACGGCGAAAATATGGGGGAGCTCGGTATTTACAGCGAGTACGCCACGGCGGACAGGGCCACCTGCCGCATCCCGATGATAATAAAGTGGCCGGGGTTAAAGGGAGGCCGCGAAACCGGCTCCCTGCATTACAATATCGATTTAGCGCCCACCATGGCGGAAATGCTGAAAACAAGGCCCTTCGAGAAATGGGACGGCCTCAGTTACGCCAAAACCCTGACCGACGATACGGATTGCGGCCATGAATATCTAGTTATTTCACAGATGGCCCACGTCTGCCAGCGTTCGGTCGTCTTCGGCGACTGGCTATATATGCGGACATATCACGACGGCTTTCACCTGTTCGACAAGGAAATGCTGTTCAACCTCAAAGACGACCCTTATGAGCAGTTTGACGTAAAAGAAAAATATCCCGAAATCTGCAACCGGGCGGCAAAATGCCTGCTCGACTGGCATGACAATATGATGGCGTCATCTGACAGCGAAATCGACCCCTTGTGGACTGTTATGAAGGAAGGCGGGCCATTTCACGCCAGAGGGCATCTGGAACGGTATTGCGAACGCTTGGAACAAACAGGGCGCGGCGAAGGCGCGGAAATATTGCGTAAAAAGGATTATTCGAAATGGTTATTTTAAAGAGATAAAGCAAGAACGGGGGAAATTGATGCTGAACATACAACGAAGACGGCTTGCGGACGAAACATATAGCTTCAGCGCGTTTTCAACGCCTGCTGCTCCTGAACGGATATATCGTCCGGGATCTTGTTCTCAAGCAGGTTCACAAGAGCCGCCTTGATGGATGTTTTGATGGGCATTACAGGAGCCGATGGTTCGCCTCTCCCTTACTTTTTTTTGTAAAAATCTTGAAAAGCCTTAATGTCGTTGACTCTTGACTTATTCGTTGATTGCGATATAATATTCTCGAAAGAAGAATCCAAGAAGAGCTGGAGGGCGCCGTCAATTGAAAGAGGAAACAAAAAACACCCCGCCGCCGAATTATTACTGCACATGGCGGCTGATGGAATGGCTGCCCGAAAATTGCGGCGAAGAGGGGCTTGCCGTCCGTGACATAATGTGCGATAAATTCCTTTTCGGCGATGACGGCATCGCCGTTAAAATGCATCCGGGGATACGGGGACGCCTGTTCTTCCTGCTGGACGACGGCTGGGATTTGAAAAACAGCATGAAGGGCAAACGCGATGAAGAGGAGTGGCTGAAGCCCTACCTCGGCTGCTGTCAGATAAGCGATGAAAAATTTCCCGGCTACGGCGAAAGCCCGATGGAAAGGCTCAAAACCATGTCCGACAAAGTGAAAGCCTTAGGTTGGCGCGGCCTCGGCATTTGGATAAGCCCCGCGATCGCCTATGGGAAAGAGGTCATAGGCCGTGAGGCTGACTTTATCACTTTCTGGAAAACCCGCCTCGAATGGAGCAGTTACGCGGGGGTTGCTTATTGGAAAGTGGACTGGGGCAGCTTTGACATATCCGACAAGCACAAAAAGCTGCTTATGAAAGAAAAAAACAGGATTTACCCCGAGCTTATTATTGAAAACGCCTTTGTGAGGGCGCCCATAAATCGAAAAGGCGTCGAAAGCCCGTTCAGCCTTGCCGTGCACAGGCACAGGCTATCCTACTCCGATGTTTTGCGCATTTACGACACGACTTTCCCGCTTTCCGTCCCGACGACGCTTTCGAGGGTCGCCGAGCTGCTGCGATACCCGCCGGAAATGAAAGAAGGCGCTCTCGGCTATATCAACGCCGAGGATGAAGTGTATATCTGCGCCGCCCTGGGTTTTACGATGGGCATTATGCGTTATGACATAGGCGAAAAGGAAGCGTCCTGCCCACCAAACACAAGCTACGGCGGCAGCGGTTTCTTCGTATCCACCCGTCCCGCCCGAAAACAGCTTGACGAAGTCTGCCGTGCGGTAAGCTGGCAGGAACAAGCTCCCGCTTTCGGGATCATGCACGGCAATTCATTCATCTCAAAAGAAATTAACAGCGACAGATGGAAGTTCACAAGGGATCAGACTTGGTCCGACGAATATTGCAAAAAAGAATACATAGAGCAGTCCGCCCCACGTATCGTAGCGCGAAATGTGACGCCGCCTGAAATTAAAAGCGACCATAAGGCGGAGGAATACCCTTATGTTGCGGCCTCCCGCAACCCGAACGGCGCGCTGAGCATCGCGACATTCGGCAGGGTAACTGTTGACAGGGGTTATTATGCCTGCGAAGCGGACTTTTATTGGGACGCGGGGGATTTAAGCGGCGAGATAGGGGTATTCGGCGCGTACCGCTCCCTTGAAATAAAATTCAAGCAGGATTTGACAGGCAAGAAAGTTTTCGCAGGGGATTTAAAAGACGGTATGCTGCGCGAAATCACCGATGAAGCCGTTATCAGCAAAAATACTTTAAAATTGAGCAAAGAATTGATACAAAAATATTCCCTCGCGGCGAAAAGCGGAAACGATTTTTCGGAAGACGGGCTGGTGTTGAAAATCGGGGGAACGGAAGATTATATAATCCCCCCGACCCCGAAGGCAAAATCTGTAAAGCCCCCGCGTTATAATCTCGTCAAGGCCTCGCTGGCTATAACGGCAAAGGTCCATCTCGCAAACAACAACAGGGATAGGAAGAAAAACCTCGCGAAATTTAAATGAAGGGAATCAACCATATGGGCAAAATATCTGAAATCGTCCAAAGCGTTAAGGAAAACGAGCAGAACCCGGAAAAAATGAAGCTGAAGGAATATTACTCCTATGCCCTCGCGCAATTCGGGTATTCCAATATGGGCGTCATGAACGGCGGATATCTGTTGCAATTCTATAACGCCGTCGGCATCAGCCCGAAGACCGCAGGGACGATTATGGCTGCTTCCCGGGTGTGGGACGGGCTGAACGACCCCCTTATCGCAGCTTATATCGACAACGGGCGGAACCCGAAGGGCAAATTCAAGCCCTATCTCGCGAAATTCGTGCCGATTCTCGCCCTGTTCTCCTTTTTGATGCTTACGAAACCGCCTGTCGGCGGCGGGAACATGAATATTATTATCGCATGGTGCCTGTTTACATATTGCGTATGGGAATTTTTCAATACTTTTTCGTCGATTTCTTTTCAGGCCATGGGCGCGGTGATGAGCCGCGATACGGTGGAGCGTTCAAATTATGTCACGATAGGCTCGCTGGGCGGTACGCTGTCGGGCGCGGTACCGGGATTGATCCCCGTCCTTTACGATTTGCTCGTTAAAAACGGAAGGCTGGGGGAAACCAATTATTACACGCTCTGCGCCTTGATTTTTTGCACAGTCGGCGGTATCGCGGCGATGTTCAGCGTGAATTTGAAGGAGCGGGTCGTCGCCCCGCCGCAGGAGCATTTCTGGGACAGCTTTGTCACTTTCGCAAAAAACAGGCAGCTGATTCTTTTATGGCTTGCGAATGTACCTAACGTCATCGCAAAAGTCGGCTGGGGAACAAGCGCGTTCTTCTTTATGCACAGCCTCGGCAACTGGTCGTACCAAACGCTTATCTGGACTCTTACGGGGGCGCCGGGCTTCATCGTGCAGGCCCTGTCGCCGGTTTTTATAAAACGCTTCCGCCCGAGCAGGATCGTAATTTTCGCGAACCTGCTCAACGCCGGATGCATGTTCGCCATGTATTTCACGGCTTCGGCTTTCGGGTACGCCTCGAAACCGGGGATTTTCCTTATCATCGCTTTCACTTTTATAGCATCAATACCCGGCGGCGTGAAAGGAATCGCCTCGAACGTGTGCAGCCTCAATACCTACGAATACACGGAATGGAAAACAAGCAAGCGTGCCGAGGCTACAAGCATGGTCATAACGGGCTTTCTGAACAAGCAGGTCGACGCCGTAGGCGCTTTGGTATTGGGTTATATGCTTGAATTTATAGGCTTCAAAGAAGGTGAAGGCGCGGTGCAGTCTCAGCGCACCAAGGACTGGCTGTTTATATGCTATATAATTTTCCCCGCCATCGCCACCGTGTTATCGACCATCCCGTATTTCTTCTTCAAAATGGACGGGAAACGATTTACTGAAATAAGCAAGGAGCTTGAAGAAAGGCGAAATAACAGGCTTGCGGCGAAAGAAACGGCGGAATCGGCGGAAAATGAGGAAAGCATAGAAATATAGCCGCTTATCATATTTCCAAAAGTATAAAGCGCGTTATAAGGTCGTTTGCGCTTCCGGCAAACTATACGGCCAAAGAAAAATAGAATAGTGAAAGGAGCAAGCATGAGTATTACATATCATTCCGGCGGCTTGACGCCCGGGGAATACGACGCCCTGCGCTTGTCGGTCGGGTGGGCGGCCGAGCACCCCGACCAGTCGTCGGCCACGCTTGCAAACAGCGACGTTATAAAGCCCCGCAGCAACGGCTGATCCCGTCTGCGGCGAAAATTTAATAAAATTTATTAAAAGGAATGATTCAAAACATGAAAGAACACAATACCATATACCGGCAAAACGGCCGTTTCGCCGG
>WREG01000148.1 GCA_009779455.1 Oscillospiraceae bacterium | reverse complement strand
CGGCGAGGAATTAATGAAAATGTTTATAGAGGTGCTAAAAAAATGACCGTTCGCAAAGCAGCCGAAAAAGATTTTGACGAGATAAATAATTTGTTTTATGAGCTTGACACCCATGCGATAGATATGCAGCCGGAGCATTTTCAAAGAGGGATGCCACGTTCCTTTGAATACCTGTCAGGACTTATTAGCGATGACAAACCCGATATTTTATTGGCGCTTATTGACGACCTTATAATCGGTTTTTCAATAATTGTTGAAAAAGAAACCCCAAAACTGGATTTACTTATCCCGCACGGCTACGCTTATATACAGGATTTTGTAATCAGTGAAAGCCATAGGAATAAAGGTTTTGGGGCAAAATTAATGGAAGCGTCAAAAAAATGGGCAAAGGATCGCGGTTTAACCTATTTGAGGTTGTCCGTTTTGCCTGAAAATAAGGACGCCCGGCGTTTTTATAAACGTCAGGATATGAAAGAGCAAATGATAACAATGGAATGCCCTATTTAAAATGGTTGAATGAAATAAAGAAAGGAATATTAAAAATGCAAAATTACCATATAAACACAAAATGCTTACAGGCAGGCTACACCCCGAAAAACGGCGAACCGAGGGTAATGCCCATAACCCAGAGCACCACGTTTAAATTCGGAGACAGCGAAAGTATGGCTAACGTCTTTGACCTTAAAGGCGGGGGATATTTTTACACAAGAGTAAGCAACCCCACAAACGATCTTGTGGCAGCTAAAATAGCGGTTCTTGAAGGCGGCGTGGCGGGCGTACTCACTGCGTCAGGCCAGGCCGCTTCGCTGTATTCCGTGCTGAATATAGCCCCGGCGGGCAGCCACATTGTCTGCTCCTCCGCCATATACGGCGGCACGTACAACCTTTTTAACTTCACAATGAGGCAGATGGGGCTGGATTTTACATTTATTTCCCCCGACGCGCCACCGGAAGAGCTGGTCGCGGCGTTCAAGCCCAACACAAAGGCGGTTTTCGCCGAAACCCTCTCGAACCCGTCTTTGGCGGTACTTGACATAGAAAAATTCGCGGAGGCCGCCCATAAAAACGGTGTGCCGCTAATCGTTGACAACACCTTCCCCACTCCCGTCAACTGCCGCCCCTTTGAGTCCGGCGCGGACATTGTGATACATTCCACCTCAAAATACATGGACGGCCACGCGACAAGCATCGGCGGGGCCATTGTGGACAGCGGCAATTTCGACTGGGCGCAAAATGACAAATTCCCCGGCCTTACGCAGCCCGATCCCTCTTATCACGGGCTGTCGTATGCTGAAAGCTTCGGCAAGGGGGCGTATATAACAAAGGCGGTCGTTCATCTCATGAGGGACTTGGGCGCGATACCCGCCCCGCAGAATTCGTTTTTATTGAATCTCGGCCTTGAAACCCTGTTTTTAAGGATGCCCCGCCACTGCGAGAACGCTTTGGCGCTGGCGGAATACCTTGAAAACCATCCAAAAGTCTCGTGTGTCAATTACCCGGGGCTGAAAAGCAATAAATACTACGGTTTGGCGCAAAAATATATGCCAAACGGCGCCTGCGGCGTGGTTTCCTTCGGAATCAAGGGCGGGAAAGAAGCGGCGGTCAGATTTATGGACAATTTGAAGCTCGCGGCCATCGTGACACACGTAGCGGACTGCCGCACCTGCGTACTGCACCCGGCCTCCACAACCCACAGGCAATTGACGGACGAACAGCAGACAGAAGCGGGCGTTCCGGGGGATATGATCAGGTTTTCCGTCGGTATCGAATATATTGGGGATATTATTGATGATGTCGAACAGGCTTTGGTTAATGCATAATTCATAACACAGAATGCCCCATTTCTCTCAACTCTCAATTCTCAACTCTCAATTCATATGAAAGGCTGTGTTAAAATGCCGCTTATAAAATTACGCGACATCTATAAAATCTACAACCCCGGCGAGAACGAGGTTCGCGCCCTTGACGGCGTGTCCCTCGACGTAGAATCCGGGGATTTCGTCGCTGTCGTCGGGCAGTCGGGGTCGGGGAAATCCACCCTTATGAATATGCTGGGCCTGCTGGACGTGCCCACCAGCGGCACATACAAGCTGAACGGAAAAAACGTTTCCGACCTTGACGGCGACACCCTTTCGGACATCAGGAACCAGCAGATAGGCTTTATTTTTCAGGGGTTTAACCTTATCCCAAGCCTTTCCGCCCGCGACAACGTGGAGCTGCCCCTCGTCTACAGGGGCATCCCGGTGGAAGAAAGGCACAAGCTTTCCGACGAGGCGCTCAAAAGGGTGAACCTTACAAACAGGAAGAGCCATCTGCCGTCCCAGCTTTCAGGCGGGCAGCAGCAAAGGGTCGCCATAGCGCGGGCCATAGCGGCAAAGCCGCCGTTCATTCTGGCGGACGAACCAACGGGCAACCTGGATTCGCGCTCGGGCGGCGAGGTTATGAAAATTTTGATAGAGTTGAATATGGAAGGCCGCACGGTCATACTTATCACCCACGACAGCGAAATAGCAATGGCGGCGAGGCGCAGGGTGAGGATTCACGACGGGAAGATAGTGGAGGATATAAGGGTATTTTGAGAATATTATAGGCTCGTTTGGATAACAGCGCCGTTTTTTATACGCTTAAATTTACCGCATCCCCAATCATGCAATGCAAGCGCATGACCGCTTCAAGCCTGCCGTTTTTTTGATATTTTTCAAACAACTGTTTAATCTCATCGCAAAAAGGCTCATACGTTTTGTCGCCGACCGAAGGCGTAAAAGAAGCGGACAGGCTACCGTGCAAAAATCCGTCAAAAGTTTCATAAATGGCAAAATCGAAGGTTTTTTCTAAAAATGTTCCCGATAAAAACGGCGGCGAGGTATCAAGCGCCCTGTTTTTAACGGCCTTTTTGTATTTTTCGATTATTTTTGCCGATTCGCAGTCGTAGTCGTTTTCGCCTCCGCCCAAGCGCGATATAACGACGGTGCCGCCCCTTTTCAATATCCGCCTGAATTCCGGCACGGCTTTTTTGCGGTCAAACCAGTGATATGAATTCCCGCAAAAAATATGGCTGGCGGAGCCGTTTTCAATCCCCGTGTTTTCCGCCGTGTTTTGGAATGACAAATAATTCGGGTATTGTTTTAATTTTTTATCCGCGATGCGGAGCATTTCGCCGTCAGGCTCTATGGCAATCACTTTATTTCCGCGTTCCAAAAAATGCCTTGTGACTTTACCCGTGCCGCAGCCTATGTCGGCTATTATGTCATCAACCTTAACAATTGTTTTGGCATATAAAAAGTCAAAAAAGGCCGCAGGGTATTCCGGGCGGCCTATATCGTAGCTTTCGGCTTTGTTTGCGTGGGTGTTATTTTTCATATGCCGAACAATCTTTCCTTTTCATCAAGATAATACAAATAGTCCTCCTCCGGCACGTTGGGCGGGCAGCGGTGGTCGCAGAAGGGTATGTACCCCCCTCTTTTCACAAGAGGGATAAGCGTTTTAAGGTATTCGTCTATTGCGCCCCTGCCCGCGCCGAGCTTCATTTTGTCCACGCCGCCCATTATGCGCAGCTCTTTACCGTAAGTATCGAACAATTCCGACGGATGGGCGCAGCTATTGACCTCAAAGGGGAAAAGGCAGTTTATGCCACCCTCTAGGAAGCAGGGCATTATGGGCCGCACGTCGCCGTCGCAGTCCGTGTACCATATGTCGATGCCGAATTCATGCAGTTTGTCGCCTATCCTTTTATATCGCGGCGTTATCACATCCTCGAACAGCCACATCGGCACGAGGGGTCCGTTTTTGCAGCAGATATCCTCCCAGCCGCTTGCCGCGTCAAACTGGATATGGGGCAAAACCTGGTCAAGGAAATTCAAAACAAGGGCGCAGGCGGTCTCTATCATGTCCTCAACCATATCGGGGTAATCGTAGCAGGCGTAAGCGAGGCCTTCAACGGTCAAAATGTCTCGTATCCTTCCGATCATTGATCCGCAGTTCACGGCAAGGGGGTAATCCCTGTCGTCGGGGTTTGCCTCTTTGTATTCTTCCGCGTCGATTTTGCGGATTGGGTCATCAATGTTGAATTTTTCTTCCTTGACCTTTTTCCAGTCGTCGGGGGTTTCTATGCTGGATTTGAAATAGCGCGGTATGCTGCTGCCCTCTTTCGAGCATTCGGCGTAAAGCCCGTCGCTGTTGCGGACGATAACGGAATGCTCTCTGTCCTCTATGACTTTGTGTTCAAAGGACGGGTGCATCCCCGTCCGGCCGCCGAGGGTGCGGAACTCGTCGAAGCCGAAGAAATAATCCGCCTGTTCGTTGTTTTTGATTCCGTTGTCACGAAAAATTTTCCACTGCACGAAATTTTCGTCCCAATAGCCGAATTCCATGTTAAAGCAGCGGTCAACGGGCTTGTAGTGCATTTGGTTCACGAACCGCTCCCTGCCGGTCATTTCGCTTTTCCATTTTTTGCGTATTTGTTTCATTTTGTTACCTCGTTTTCTGTTTTTGTCTTTATTAAACGTCCTTTTCCGTATTCTTCGCAAGCAGCTTCAAGCTTTTTAAAATCACAACAATTTTTTATCATCAAAGGGTCTTTTTCTTTGACAACCGTATTATAAACATATTTTGCCTGTCTGAAAATCGCTTTGGCATTTTTCAAGCAAAACCGCAGCTCCCAATCCAACAAACGCCTGTATGCGGGTGATGGCTCGTCTTGTATGCGCTTTATAGAAATCATATTCGGTGGCACGGGGATCATAAACGAAAAACGAATGCTTGCTGACCGCTGAATAATCCACATGAGGAATTTTTCCATCAAATTTTAAAAGATAGGATATGTATTCTGAGCTTATTTCGTAAAAATTCAAATGATTGTCCATTTTGGCACCCTTTAATAAAACAAGAGGCGGTTTTACAACCGCCCCAGAATTACAAGTCGCGCTTACGGCGGCGAAGCACCCGTATTAATTGCGTACCGTACCGAAAAGGTACATTTTTATTATACTCGAAATTTAAAAAAAGTCAACTCTTATTTTAATAAGTTTTTATAAAAATTAACGGTTAAAGCGTTTTTTCCAGCCCCGCCACAAAGCGCAGAATCATGCGGGCGGCCGCGGCGTCCGGGCTGCCGTCGCCGTTCAGGTCCGCGGCGGCCAAAAATTCGCCTTCAAGCTCGTCAAGCTTCGCCACGTGGCGCAGTACCGCCCTCGCGTCGGAGGCGGATATGTCGCCCGTCCCCGTCACGTCGCCTCTGACCACGACGGGCAGCTCCTGCTTTACTTTGCCGCCGTCCATGAGCTTCAGCTTCATGCCCGTGGCAAGCGGCGCGCCGCCGTCTTTGATCTCGTCGCCGTCCCTGCCGAACACGTTCACAT
>WREG01000147.1 GCA_009779455.1 Oscillospiraceae bacterium | reverse complement strand
ATGACGTTGACGGCATACATATAGACGATTATTTTTACCCTTCCGTCGATAAAAAAATAGACGCTTCTGAATATGGCAAATACATTGAAGGCGGCGGCGGCTTGACATTGGAGGATTGGCGCAGGCAAAGGGTCAGCGATTTTGTGAAGGCCCTTTATTCCGCCGTAAAAACGGAAAACCCCGGTGCGCTTTTCGGGATAAGCCCCGCTGGGAATGTCAGGCTTAATATGGAGGAATATTACGCGGACGTGAAACTCTGGGTGCAGGAAGAAGGCTATATCGACTATATTATCCCTCAGCTGTACTACGGTTTTAAACATACGGTACTGCCTTTCGGGCAGGCGCTTGACGAATGGAACGAAATGGTGACGAACGATGACATCAAGGTTTATTACGGCTTGGCCGCATATAAAACCGGGCGGCCCGACAAATATAAGGAGTTAGACGAGGAAGCGAAAAACGAATGGCTTGAAAGCAGCGATATTTTGGCCCGCCAATTAACCGCCGTAAGAAATTCGCGGCGCTGCGACGGGTTTTCGGTATTTGAATATACCGGTTTTTTCGCGGACGATCCGGATGATATTTCAAGAAAGGAAGCGGAGAATTTCCTTAAAGCGATGGGAGGCTGAACCCCGTGTGTGTCTTATCATGCCGCTCACCTGAGAAAAAGAACCTGAATCCCGATCAGCAATACGCCCCCGGCCATGACTGCGGCCAAAATGATTGCAATAGCCTTAACTATTTTTTTGTTCATATGTATTGTCATCCTTTTCAATATTTGAAAGATTTATTTTATTGCGTTTTTGACTTCGCCGCTTAAATATTCAAGCAGCGCTTCCGCTTTTTCGCGGTTTTCCGCTTTTGACGAGATATATACCTTGATTTTCGGCTCCGTACCCGACGGCCGCACGGTAATTTTGCATCCGCCGTCCAAATAAAAGCTCAATACGTTGGATTTCGGCAGGGTTAGCCCCGTTTTTTCGCGTGTTTTAATATCTAAGGAGAAACTTTGCCCGTAATCCGCGATTTTATCCACGTTTAAATTGCCGAAGGCCTTCGGCGGGGCGTTTCGCAGCCCGTCCATGATGGCATTCATTTTTTTCATGCCGTCCGCGCCTTCAAACGCGAAATTTTGCAGCGCGTTCAGATAATACCCGTATTTTTCGTAAATATCATTGAGGCTTTCGATAAGGGTCTTGTTTTTCGACTTGTAATACGCCGCTGTTTCCGTTGCCAGCAATGCGGCTGCCACGGCGTCCTTGTCCCTCACGTGCGCCCCCGGCAGGTAGCCGTAGCTTTCCTCCATACCAAGCTGGAAACGGCCCAGCTCACCCGCGTTTTCAAGCTCCGTGATTTTTTCCCCGATATATTTGAAGCCCGTGAGCAAATCGAAAATTTCGCCGCCGTAATCCCCGGTGATTTCGGCCAAAAGCTCTGTAGTAACGATGGTTTTGATTACTATAGGGCTTTCCGGCAGCGTCCCGAGCTCTTTTTTTCTCGAAAGCAAATAATTCGTCAAAAGGCAGCTGGTTTCGTTGCCGTTTATTAATGTGTATTTGCCGTCATGCAGCGCCGCCAGGCCTATCCTGTCGCTGTCGGGGTCTGTGGCAATAATTAAGTCGGCGGGAAAAGCCCCGGCCATTTTAAAGGCTTCTTCGTAAACTTGCGGTATTTCGGGGTTGGGATAAGGGCAGGTCGGGAAATTCCCGTCCGGTTTTTCCTGTGACGCGACGACTCTGATGTTTTTGATTCCCGCCATTTCAAGGACGTTTCGCACATGCCTGTTTCCCGTGCCGTTAAGAGGGGTATATATGACCTTCAAGTCCGTGCCGCGCAGGATTTCGTTATCGGCGCCGACGGAAAGGGTTTTTTTATAAAAATCTTCGATCAGCATATCGTCAATAAAAATTATTTTGCCCTGTGAAACGCTTTCGTCAAAAGGCATACGCTTCACCCCGCTGAAAATATCAGTTTTTTCTATAAATTCAAGCGTAACGGCGGCGGCCCTGTCTGTCATTTGGTAGCCGTTGCTGTCGTAGCATTTGTAGCCGTTATATTTTGAGGGGTTGTGGCTTGCCGTTATGACGATGCCCGTTGACGCTTTCAGCTCCCTGACGGCAAAAGATACAAGGGGGGTGGGCATAAGCTCGCTGAATATAAATACTTTCACGCCGTTTGCAGCTAAAACTTCCGCCGCCGCGTTCGCGAATTCGGCGGATTTTACGCGGGAATCGTAGCCTATGACCGCCGAAGGGTTTTCAAAGCCTGAATTCAGATAATCCGCCAGCCCCTGTGTAGCTTTAGCCACTGTATACCCGTTCATGCGGTTCGTCCCCGCACCGATAACGCCCCTAAGTCCCGCCGTGCCGAAGGTCAGGTTTTGATAAAAGCGGTCTTTTATCTCGTTTTCGCTGCTTTCTATAGCTTTCAGCTCGGCGTAAACATCGCTTTTTTTATCGGCGTTTTCAATCCATAGGTTATATATATCGTTGTAATTATTCATGCGGTTATCCTTTTTTAAAATAATTATGAATTATGCATTAAACAGGCTCATTTGCTCCTGTTTCTCCTCCATCGTGCTTAAAAACGCAAAAATTTTATCGTTATCGCACACGATCCCGCGCTTTTTGCACTCTTTTTTGAAAACCCCCGTCAAATAGCCGTTATTGTCACTCGGGACGACGTAGGAGTACCCGTATTTTTTGTGATATTTTTCCGACAGCCCCGGAAAATGCTCGTCAAGCTTCGAATAATAATATTCCCGGTTGCCTTCACGCAAAGTCATCCCTGTCCCGAAAAATATAATGCCATAGACGGCGGCATCTTCGCAGTAATCCAATAAGCCCCGTAAATTTTCCTCCGTGTCGTTGATAAAGGGGAGGAAAGGGGAGAGCCAGACCACGGCAGGGATGCCGCTGTCCCTCATGGTTTTCAGCATTCGGGCGCGTTCCCGCGTGGTGGACACGCCCGGCTCGACGATTTTGCATAAACCCTCGTCAAAAGTGGTGAGGGTGGTTTCCACAACGCATTTAGCTTTCCCGTTAATGCTTTTGAATATGTCAAGGTCGCGCAAAATACCGCAGGATTTCGTGAGCATCGAAAGGCCGAAGCCGTACCTGTCGATTATTTCAAGGCATTTCCTCGTGTGCCGCAGGGTGTTTTCAAGGGGTATATAGCTGTCGCACATTGACCCGGTGGAAATCATGCACTTTTTCCGTTTGGATTTCAAAGCGGACTCCAGCAGCTCAGGCGCGTTGATTTTGACCTCGATATCCTCAAAATCATGCTCGATATGATAGCATTTGCTGCGGCTGTCGCAATATATGCACCCGTGGGTGCAGCCGCGGTAAATATTCATGCCGTTCCGGGCGGAAAGCAGCCCTTTCGCTTCTTTGAAATGATGCATAACCTTTACCCGCCGCTTTCAATATAAACATTGCCTTCACTGTCGGCGAAAGCGAAGAAATTATAGCCGGATTTGCCGTCCTCCGCTTTATATGCCTTGCTGTAAAGCGATCTTAAATTTTTGTTGTAGAAGGTTACGGCGGTGTCCTTTTTTCGACCCGTCAAGTCACTAAGCATACCAAGAACAGTATTTGTATCGTTCTTTTCAATACGTTCGCCAATGACGATTATATTGTCGCCGGCGGGCGTAATAACCGCATAGTCGTAATCGAAGTCTTTTTTCTTCGTTTTCCTGCTATCGGCCGAATATGTACGGAGGGTATTTTTTGTGATGACCCTTTCCTCTGTATAATAAAAAACCGCGGCGGCGCGTCCGCCCGGCAGATACGCGATTGACGAAACATCCTCATTTTCATGTTTTTCGTCAAAGACGACCTTCCCGTCCGAATCCAGCTCACGAATAAAGCAATATTCAATATCAGACGGAGATTCCCAGTCTATAAACCCCATTAATAAAATCCTGCCGCCATTTGTTGCAATGCCGCTCGTATATGTACATTCATCGGTTTCTAAACGGTAGACCCACTCAATATTAAAATCTTCGGAAAAACGTGCGATAAAACAGCTGTCCCCCAAAAATTTGCCTATATCGCCCCGGCCGTGTAAAATATACCCGCCTTCATCAAAGGCCAGCGCGTTGTATAAACTGGATACAATGCCGCCGCTGACCCAAACAGGCTCCGCCATTTCCCCTCCGGGGCTTATGTTTATAAAAAACAGGTTATTCTGATATTCGCCGAAAGGCGGCAGGATGCTGTAGCAGCTGCCGACCACTAGAATCTGCCCCTTATCATATAAGACCGCCTTAATTTCACGGCCTTCGGAAAATTGTGTTTCCCAAGCTTGCCCCCCGTCTTTATTTATGGCTATAAGTTTGTATATTTCCCCTTCCATTACAAGGATAACTACCGTGCCGTCGGGCAATTGCGCCGCGCAACCGGCATTCACATAATAATTTTCATCATAAAATTCCCATTGTTTGTCAGCGCCGGCGTTAAAATATGTGATGACCGTTTCGCTTGAGCCTGCGATAAATTTTCTGTCCGCTTTATGCGAATAGACGAGAAAGCCGTCATCCAAAAACATATGGGAATAGCCGAAGCCCTCAAATCTTAAAGGGATTTCGCTGATGTTTTTGCCAAAGCCAATGCCCGCGCAGCCCGAAAAGCTTAAAGAAAAACAAACCAATAATAAAATGATAATCCGTTTCATGTTTACCCCTATATAATAAAAAAATTTATGTTGATTTAATTAAATCAAGTTTGATTATAGCAACATTGAGTTATAAATGCAACAGGTATTTATAAAACTATACTCCGACATACCCCGCGTCAATAACCGCTTGCTTCCCCTCGGCCGAAAGCACCCAGTCAAGTAGCTTCCGCGTATCGCCGTCCTTCGGCTCATTTTTGCGTATGACCGCGAAAAACTCGTTTGTATAGGGGTAGGTCCCGTCCGCTATCGTGCCATTGGACGGCACCACTCCGTTTACGCTCATAAGCCGCAGGCCCGGGAGGCTGTACATGTTGCTGACATAGTAATAGACGGAATAGCCGATGGCGTTTTTGCTGTTGCTGTACTCCGCGATAGCTTCGATAAGCCCGCCCATCGTACCCGGGTATAATTCAACAGGCGCATCTGCCGGCGTCAGGCCTTTCATGACCAGTTTGTCCATCAAAGCCTGCGAACCGGAATCCTGCGACCGCTGATAGGCGACAATTTCCCTGTCCTCTCCGCCGAGGCCTTTCCAGTTCGTTGTTTTGCCCTGATATATATCCTGTATCTGCTTTTCGGTAAGGTTTATGATGGGGTTGCCATCATTTGCGATAAATACCAGCGCGTCGCGGCCTATCGGCAGGTACTCAAGCTCTACGCCGGATTCTTTTATCATTTCCCTGACGGTTTCGTCAGCCT
>WREG01000146.1 GCA_009779455.1 Oscillospiraceae bacterium | reverse complement strand
GGAGTTTTATAATGAATACCAACAAATTGATAGCAAAAAACTTGCTTTCTATCGGCGCGGTGTTTTTGCGTCCTGACGACCCGTTCACATGGGCAAGCGGCATAAAAAGCCCCATTTACTGCGACAACAGGCTCACCCTGTCGGTGCCGGAGGTCAGGCTGGCTGTCGAGAACGGTTTTGCTGAACTCATAAAAAATGAATATCCCGAATGCGAAATGCTCGCAGGGGAAGGCGGCGCGGTCCCCCACGCGGCGATAACCGCCCATTTGATGAACCTGCCCATGTGTTACATAAGGTCTTCAAAAAAATCCCACGGGCGCGAAAACCTTATTGAGGGCAAGCTCGAAAAAGGACAAAAAGTGGTAGTCGCCGAGGACCTGATTTCGACCGGCGGCAGTGTGCTTGACGTTGTGGGGATTTTGCGCGAAGCGGGCGCGGAGGTTCTGGGCATCGCCAGCATATTCACATACGGGATGAAAAAAGGCCTTGAACGGCTTGAAGCGGCGGGTGTAAAAAATGTGAGCCTTACTAATTTTGATGTACTGGCCGAGGTTGCGGCGGAAAGCGGTTACATACAGCAAAATGATATAATAAAGCTGAAAGCTTTTAGAGATAATCCGAGCAATGAAAGCTGGATAAATATTTAGTGCAATACTAATATTATTTATGAAAGGATTTTATATATGATTAATATAAAAAATAAAAATGAGTGCAAATACGACCTTCTGAGCCTTGGGGAAGTCATGTTGAGGCTTGACCCCGGCGACATGAGGATAAAAACAGCGCGTGAGTTCAAGGCCTGGGAAGGCGGCGGGGAGTACAACGTCGCGAGGGGCCTCAAAAAGTGCTTCGGCATGGACACGGGCGTCCTGACTGCCTTCGCGGACAACGGGGTCGGCCGGCTCGTGGAGGATTTCATAATGCAGGGCGGCGTGGACACGTCCCTTATCAAATGGGTGAAATTCGACGGCATAGGCCGGAGCATCCGCAACGGGCTGAATTTCACGGAGCGGGGCTTCGGCATACGGGGCGCGGTGGGGGTCTCGGACAGGGGCAACACCGCCGCGTCGAAAATGAAGCCCGGCGACTTTGATTTCGACTATATTTTTGGAGAATTGGGGGCGCGGTGGCTGCATACGGGCGGGATTTTCGCCGCTTTGTCGGAAACCACGGCGGAGCTTGTGATTGAAGCGGTCAAAGCCGCGAAAAAGTACGGCACGGCGGTGTCCTACGACCTCAATTACCGCCCCTCCCTTTGGCAGGACATCGGCGGCCTTGAAAAAGCGCGGGAGGTCAATAAGGAAATCGCGAAGTATATCGACGTCATGATAGGCAACGAGGAGGACTTCACCGCCTGTTTGGGGCTTGAAATCGAAGGCAACAACGAGAGTTTAACGGAACTTAATATTGAAGGCTACCAAAAAATGCTTAAAGGAATTGTGGATATCTACCCAAACTTCAAGGTGGTGGCTACTACCCTGCGTACGGTCAGAACAGCCACTGTCAACGACTGGAGCGCAATATGTATTTCAGACGGAATCGTAACCAAAGGAATGGAGCTGCCCGGCCTTGAAATCTATGACCGCGTGGGCGGCGGGGATTCCTTCGCGTCGGGCCTGATTTACGGCCTTATGACCTGCGGCGACGCGGCGAAAGCCCTCGATTGCGGCATAGCCCACGGCGCGCTGGCGATGACAACCCCCGGCGACACGTCCATGGCAAGCCTTAAAGAGGTCGAGGGGGTTATTAAGGGCGCGGGGGCGAGGGTTGTAAGGTAAATTTGCACAACCCCCGTAGGGTACGCCGTCGCGGCGTACCGTTGCCACCCGCCAAATTCATCATATTAAACGGGATGCCGCAACGGCATCCCCTACGGTCGGGATATAAAACACAAACCATTGGCGGGGAACCAACCCCCGTAGGGTACGCCGTCGCGGCGTACCGTTACACCCGCCGGATTCATCATATAAAAAGAAAGAAAAATAAATGCAGCTTACATGGGACATTCATGGGACATTATTCAATCTAACGCCGTAGCTTTTGCCAAACGCTGGCAGGGTGTAACGAGCGAAAAACAGCAGGATCAAGGGTTCATCGAAGCCCTTTTACGGGTTTTCGGTGTTAATGACGCGCGC
This sequence comes from Oscillospiraceae bacterium, assembly GCA_009779455.1. Taxonomy (GTDB): domain Bacteria; phylum Bacillota; class Clostridia; order Oscillospirales; family Acutalibacteraceae; genus WREG01. Next base: position 3,323 of record WREG01000146.1, on the reverse strand, counting down.
GCTGTAGGGATGTTCCAAGAAAAAACCCGGATAGAGGGCAGCGCTAAGTGGATAGACTACCTTTGGAAGGGCAAAATCGCTGTTGAGATGAAGTCCAAGGGCGAAAATCTGGACGGCGCGTTCGAACAGCTGCGCCGGTATATGCACAGCATCCCGGAAAATGAAGTGCCTGACCTGTGGATGGTGTCCGATTTTGAGAATATCAGGCTGTGCCGCCGCTCCACCAACGAAATATGGAACTTCAAAACAAAGGATTTACGCAAGAACATAAAGCGCTTCGCGGACATAGCGGGGTACGAAACCGAGCGGGCGCGGGAAGACCAAATGGAGGTCAACGTCAAGGCGGCGGAGAAAATGGCAAAGCTCTACGACGAGCTGAAAAGCCACGGCTACGACGGGCATGATTTGGAGGTCTACCTCGTAAGGCTGCTGTTCTGCATGTTCGCGGGGGACACGGGGATATTCCCAAAAGGCAATTTTTATTACTACATAAAGGATTCGCGGGAGGACGGTGGCGATTTATCCCATAGAATCTCCGATTTATTCGAGATTCTCAATATGCCGGAGGGAACACGGGCGAAAAAGACGCTTCTTTCCAATGAATTGAAGCAGTTCCGCTACATAAACGGGGGGCTTTTCGAGAAAATCCTGCCGAAGGCCGATTTTGACGCGAAAATGCGGAAGCTCCTGCTTGAATGCAGGGAATTCGACTGGAGCAGGATAAGCCCCGCCATATTCGGGGCGATGTTCCAGGGCGTCATGGACAAAAGCCGCCGCCGGGAGCTGGGGGCGCACTACACAAGCGAGGAAAACATCCTGAAACTGATAAACCCGCTGTTTATGGACGAACTTTGGGCGGAATTCGACCGCGTCAAGACCGACCCTGCCGCCCTCGGCCGATTCCATGAGAAAATCGCGGGGTTGAAATTTTTGGACCCGGCCTGCGGCTGCGGGAATTTCCTTATAACCACATACCACGAGCTGCGGCGGCTTGAGCTTGAGGTGCTCAAGATGAAGCTTGATGCCAAATATATGCAGACGGGCATGGCAGGGCTGACAAAAAGCCTTGAGGACGAAATTCTTGTCAACGTCAACCAGTTTTACGGCATCGAGTATGAGGACTTCCCCTGCCAAATCGCCCAGGTCGGCCTGTGGCTGACAGACCACCAGATGAATAATCTGGCGGCCGACCATTTCGGTATCCCCTTCGTGCGCCTGCCCCTTACAAAAAGCGCGAAAATCGTACACGGGAACGCCCTCAGGATTGACTGGGAGGAGGTCGTGCCGAAAAAGGAATTGAGCTATATTTTGGGGAACCCTCCGTTTGTGGGGGCGTCTATGATGAGCGCGGAGCAAAAAGCGGACGCCGTGGCAATATTCGGAAAAATCAAGCTGTCCAACAGCATTGATTACGTCGGCGCATGGTATCACAAGGCGGCGGAATACATACAAGACACTTATATAAAAGTTGCTTTTGTTTCTACGAATTCCATTACGCAAGGAGAGCAGGTCGCGCCTTTATGGGGCAAAATGTTTGACGTATACGGGATAAACATTGAATTTGCTTACAGGACATTCAGATGGGGCAACGAAGCGAAAGGCAAAGCGGCGGTTCATTGCGTGATTATAGGTTTTTGTGCGTATAAAAGCAATGAGCCTAAAAGGCTATATGACAGCGGCGGCATAAAAAATATCGCGAATAACATCAACGCTTATCTGGTGGACGCGCCGAATGTATTAATTACCAGCCGCAGTAGACCTATTTGTGATGTGCCATCAATGACAAAAGGCAATCAACCGTCAGATGGAGGACACTTAATTCTTTCATTAAAAGAAAAAAATGAATTGTTAAATAAAGAACCGCAAGCCGAAAAAATAATAAAGCGTTATATAGGAGCTGTCGAATTTATTAATAATACCGAACGATATTGCCTTTGGTTAAAGGATGTTCCATACTCTGAGCTAAAAAATTGTTTGTTTGTACAAGAGCGTATAAAAAAAGTTAGGGAATTTCGATTAAACAGCACCGCAAAACCTACTGTAAAAAAAGCTGAAACACCGCATTTATTTTTCTTTGCCCCGCAACCTGAAACAGATTATTTAATCGTGCCGAGGGTATCGTCTGAAAACAGAAAATATATTCCCATTGGCTACTTAGACAAAGATACGATTTCAAGCGATTCAAATTCTATTGTGCCTAACGCAACGCTTTATCATTTTGGCGTTTTGACTTCAAATGTCCATATTGCATGGGCAAGAACCGTATGCGGCCGTTTAAAAAGCGATTACCGTTATTCCGGATCTATTGTCTATAATAATTTCCCCTGGCCGGACGCAACGGACGGACAAAAGACGGAAATTGAAAATTTGGCGCAAAATGTGCTTAACGCAAGAAAAAAATACCCCGGTAGCACACTTGCGGATATGTACGGCGAAAACTCGATGCATTTTCACCCGGAATTAAAAAAAGCCCATGAAAATTTAGACAAAGCCGTTTGGAAAGCATACGGTTTTTCGCCGAAAGTTATCACGTCTGAAGCGGAATGCGTGGCGGTGTTGATGGAGAGGTACAGGACATTGGCGGAGAACCAAGCCCCGTAGGGTACGCCGTTGCGGCGTATCGTTGCCCCCCCACCAAATTCATCATATTAAACGGGATGCCGCAACGGCAGGGAAAATACAAAACATTGTCGGGGAACCAAACCCCGTAGGGTACGCCGTTGCGGCGTACCGTTGCCACCCGCCAAATTCATCATATTAAACGGGATGCCGCAACGGCATCCCCTACGGAAAAAAATCATTGATTTATTAATATAATAATGGTAAAATCATGTTATGAAAATTTACAATAAAAATCAAAGGAAACAAAAATGCTGGAAAAAAAAGAAAACATCAGGAATTTTTCGATAATCGCGCATATCGACCACGGGAAGTCCACCTTGGCCGACAGGCTTCTGGAATTGACGGGTTCCGTGGCGAAGCGGGACATGACGCAGCAGATCCTGGACAAAATGGACCTGGAGCGCGAAAGGGGCATCACAATCAAGGCCCACGCGGTGAAACTGAACTACGCGGCGGAGGACGGGGAGGAATACATCTTGAACCTCATCGACACCCCCGGCCATGTGGACTTCAACTACGAGGTCTCGCGCTCGCTTGCGGCCTGCGAGGGGGCTTTGCTCGTGGTGGACGCCACTCAGGGCGTGGAGGCGCAGACACTTGCCAATACTTACCTCGCCATCGGCCACGACCTTGAAATCGCGCCGATAATCAACAAAATCGACCTCCCCGCCGCCGAGCCGGAGCGGGTTTCGGCGGAGGTC
>WREG01000145.1 GCA_009779455.1 Oscillospiraceae bacterium | reverse complement strand
GTTTTTGAAAAGTTTTCTTCTTCCAAACCGATGATTTTCAGTATGAAATCCTGTTTTTCCTTTAAAGCGGGATAGGCGTTTTCGTTTTCGTTTATGACAATTTTCGCAATATCAGTCAAAAACGGCCCGCTTATGCCCAGCAGCTTGCCGTGGCGGGCGGCCCGCCTTATCAGGCGGCGCAGCACATAGCCCCTGCCTTCGTTTGAGGGCATAATCCCGTCGCCCGCCATCATGACCGAGCTTCTCATGTGGTCGGTTATGACGCGGACAGAGATATCCTTTTTGGCGTCGGCCCCGTATTTTATACCCGCAGCCGCACAGACCCCGTCCAGTATGCTCCGCACCGTATCCACGAGGAAAAGGTTGTCTACGCCCTGCATAATACATGCCAGCCGTTCAAGCCCCATGCCCGTGTCGATGTTGGGGCTTTTGAGTTTGGTATAATTATTGTTGCCGTCGTTTTCAAACTGGGTAAAAACAAGGTTCCAGAATTCCATATAGCGGTCGCAGTCGCAGCCCACCTTGCAGTCGGGCGAACCGCAGCCCTTATCCGCGCCCCGGTCTAAATGAATTTCAGAGCAGGGCCCGCAGGGGCCCGCGCCGTGTTCCCAGAAGTTGTCCTCTTTGCCGAGCCGCGCCATATGGTCATGGGGTATGCCGATATCCCTCGTCCATATGTCATAAGCCTCGTCATCCTCGTGATAAACGCTTATATACAGCTTTTCCTCAGGCATTTCAAGGATTTCCGTGCAGAATTCCCAAGCCCAGGCAATGGCGTCCTTTTTAAAATAGTCGCCGAAGGAAAAATTGCCCAGCATCTCGAAATACGTGCCGTGGCGGGCGGTTATGCCGACCCTGTCAATATCCGGCGTGCGTATGCATTTCTGGCAGGAGGCGGCCCTTTTATCGGGCGGGACAAGCTCGCCCGTGAAATATTTTTTAAGCGGCGCCATACCCGCGTTTATAAGCAAAAGGCTTTTATCTCCCTGCGGGACAAGGGGGAAACTGTCCATTACAAGATGCCCCTTGCTTTCAAAAAACCGCAAAAATTTATCCCTAAGCTCATTAAGGCCCGTCCATTCCATTTATACACGCATATCCTCTCAGTAAAATATCAGTAAAATATATGTAAATTTTATTTTATATTAATATGAGAGAATAGTCAAGCATATTTTTTTAAGATTTAATGCGTCCGCGGTATTTTAGTATAATTTCCCGCGTTCCCGCGCAAAATATCCTTGGTGATAATTTGTTAAAAAGATATGAAAACGCGCTCAATCGCATGAGCAGCCCTGTGGGAAAGGAGAACCCCAATCCCATGACCGGCATAAACGTCAGCCTTGAGGAAAATATATTATATATTAAAGGCGAATTCGGCTCTTCCGCCGATATCGTCATAAAACGGATGACCGCAGGTGGGACCGATACTGCTTTTATCTGCCTTGACGGCATGTGCGGCAGCCTGCAGATGATAAACGGCGTCATAAATCCGGTCATCAGGGGCAGCGGCAGCGCTGATAACGCCCCGAATACGCTTTTCAACAGATTATGCGGCGAAGTGATACCGTTTAACGACGCGAAACGCCTTTTATTCCTTGAAGAAGCCGTCGAAAGCATAATAAACGGCTTTTTGATTATGCTTGTGGACGGCGTAAGCGAATGCGCAGCGTACAGCGTGCAGGATTTCCCTAAATACCCGGTATCCGAGCCGACCACGGAGGTTCAGGAGAGGGGGGCCAAGGAAGGCTTTGTCGATTTTTATAAGGACAATGTGACTTTAATCCGAAGGCGGCTGAAAAGCCCGTCACTGAGGGTCGAGCTTCTGACTGCGGGTGCGTCGAGCAACACGACGCTGGCCCTGTGCTACATGGCGGACAGGACGCCCGAAAAGCTTCTTGAGGACGTAAAATCAAGACTTTCGAAGGTGACGCTGGATATAGTGTCGGGAGCGGGCATGATACAGCCTTTTTTGGAGCCGGAAACCCTTTCGCTGTTCACGGGGGTGGGAATAACGGAACGCCCCGATACCTTATGCTCAAAGCTTGCCGAGGGAAAGGTCTGCGTTTTCATAGACGGCACGCCCCACGCCATTATCGTGCCTTATCTTTTTATCGAAAATTTCCATAGCCTTGACGACTACCTCAACAGGCCGTACTACTCGAGTTTTATGCGTATAATCAAGCTGGCGAGTTTTTTTATCGGCGTGTTTTTGCCGGGCGCTTATGTGGCCGTGGGCGTTTTCCACCCGGAGATGTACCCGACGAATATGCTGTACGACATCGCCGTGGCGCAGAGCAAAACGCCGTTCCCCATCCTTATGGAGGCGGTATTGATACAGTTTATATATGAAATTGTGCGCGAGGCGGGCCTCAGGATGCCCAAAGCCGTCGGCCAGGCCGTGAGCATAGTAAGCGCGCTTGTGATAGGCGACGCGGCGGTGCGGGCGGGGCTGATAGCCGCCCCGATGCTCATAATCGTCGCGCTTACGGCCATTACTTCGGCTGTCATACCCTATTTGCACCTGCCAATATCCGTATTGCGTATATTTTTTATTGCCGCGGGCGGGTTTTTCGGACTGTTCGGCATAATGCTGGGAGCCGCCATTCTGCTTATAAACATGGCGTCCGTTTCGCCCTTCGGCGTGTCGTACCTGTCGCCGCTGTCGCCCTTTGATATGGGCGCCGTCAGGGACTCGTTCATCCGGGCAGGCTGGCGGCGGTTAGGCAAAAGACGTGCAAACGCTAATAAATTTTATGGGAGTGAATAAATGTTAGCAGGAAAAAAAATTGACAGCATACAGTTCTACTCCCTGCTTTTTTTAAGCCGGTTATTCACTACTATTACTTTTTTGGAAGGCTTGCGCGGGGGCATAGGCGGCACGGACATGGTAATCGGCAGCGTTTTGTCGGCCGTTTTGCTTTTTATAAGCGCCATGCCTGTGTTCTTGCTGTTCCGCCGCGAAACCGGCGTAAATATCCTTGACATAATAAGCGTCAGGTCGCGGGCGTTTTCAAAAATAGCGGCCGCCCTTTACATTCTCCTGTTTTTATATACGTCAGTGGAGGCAGGGGCGCGCTTCGGGCTTTTCGCGGGCGAGGTTATATTCCCTGAAAACAATATAATGGTTTTTACGCTAATGGTGTTCGCTTTGGCGGTTTACGCGGCCTATAAAGGGCTGGAGCCGCTCGGAAGAACGGGTTTTATCTTGTTTTGGGCGGTTTCGGCGGCGCTTTTGCTCCTTGTTTTGACGCTTATTTCAAAAATTGACCCGTTGAACTTCACGCCGCCTTTTTATAACGGTCCGGCCCCCGTCATAAAATCGTCGTTTTATAGCGCTGCCGGGACTTTCGAGGTTTGCATACTAAGCCTTCTATTGCCAAGGGTGTCCGGCAACGCAAAAAAAGGCTTTATTTGGTGGGTAACAGGCATAGGAACGGCTGTAACCGCCTTAATGACCGTGTTCGTCGGCGTTTTGGGCGAATTCGGCAATGTGAAATCCTTCGGTTTTTACTCACTGGCCGTTCTGGCGGAATTCAGCATCTTCCAAAGGCTTGACGCTTTGCAGGCGGCGGTGTGGATATTGCTTGCTTTTATAAAAATCTCGTTTACCCTTTATATACTCGATTACCTTATATGCTATTTGTTTTCCAAAAAAAGGAAATATGCGTATATCATCGCCTCAGCCGCCGCGACCTTCATCATTTCGTCTTATATATCAAAAAATATGAGCCTTTTTATGCTGATATCAAACGCGCTGTTTGTGGAAATAATGTATGTTGTTATGGCGGTGGTTTTGCCCATTTTCGCACTTTTAGTCAATTGTAGGGGCGGGCCTTGTGCCCACCCGGCAAATAGATCATGATTACGGGCGGGCACAACGCATCTATATCTTGTGCGCGTAAGGTCCGCCCCTACGATATATTGATATATTACAAAAAAATGGAGAGAAAAAATGCGGAAAATTTTTATTACATCATTTATATTATTATTTTTATTAACCTCCTGCACACGCGGAAATTCCGCGACAGGCAAACCCAAACTGACCGACAGGCTGATAATCGAGGGGATCGGCATTGATTACGACAATGCGGCGGGCGAATATGCCGTGACGTTCCAGACATTGAACACGGAAGCGTCGGGCAAAAACGGTTCCGGAGATGAAGGTTCCGGGATCGCCCAAAATTTCGAGTGCCGGGGCGGCACGGTCGCCGAAGCGGTGGGCAGGGCGATAGCTCAGACAGGCAAAAAGCCCCTTTACGGCCATAACAAAATAATCATTTTCGGGCGTTCGGCGGCTGAAAACGGGATTTATAAAGTGCTGGACTACTTTTTGAAGGATTATAAATTCTATATCAACACGGCGGCGGCTTTCGCGGAAACCACGGCCGCGGAGATACTGAACGCGAAGCTTGACGGCGAATCCATGCCCGCGGAGGTAATTGAAAAAATCCTGCGCTCCGCCGAAGTGAATTCAAAGGCTCCGCGAACCGAGCTTTACCGTTTTGTCAGTTTTTCCCTTGAAGAAACGTCAGGCGCGTTCCTGCCTGTTTTAAGGCTGATAAGCGACGAAGACGAGCCGGAAAAGAAAAATATCATTGTAAGCGGCACGGCGGTATTCAAAAAAGGGATATATGCGGGCGGGCTGACGGAGGGCGAAACGCGGGGGTTTTTGTGGATAGCGGGCCGCATAGACGGCGGGACGGTCACGGTTGAAACGGAAAACGGGGGTTCAAAATACGCGTTCAACATAAAAAAAGCGAAGCCCGAAGTCAAAATCAACGCGGGCGGGGAATTCCCGACAATAGATATTTCTATCAAGGCGTCCGTGGAAATGATAGAAAGCAGAGGAGCAAATAAAGGGCTTGCTTTCGGCGATAAAGAGCCGGCGGAGGATTTGACGCCCCTTGTCAAAGCCGCAATCGAAAACGAGGCAAAAAGCGCGGCGGAAAAGGCGCTGAAAGAATATAAAACCGACATTTTCCGCTTCGGCAGAAGGCTTTATATAAAAAACCCGGAGGCGTACCGCAGGCTGAGCGGCAGCTGGGCTGAAATTTTGCCGGGAATTCAAATTAATACAAATGTGGCTGTTGAAATATTATAAAGATTAAAACTATATTGAATATTCCCCAAAATTAAGCAAACCCTAAGCCTAACAAACATACAGGAGCTGATTTCATGAACTTCAGGACTGATTTGGCCGTTGAGCGGCGGGAAACCTTGGGCGCGGGCGAGATCGAGGGGATAACGTCCTCCGAAAGGGTTTATAAAAACGCTAAAATAACGGAAATCGAGGTGCTGGACGAAAGGGGCTCGGCGGCCATCAGCAAGCCGAAAGGCAAATACGTCACCATCGACGTACCCTCCTTCTCCAGCAACGCAGAGATACTCGACGGGCGGCAGGAGGCGGTGACGGAGGAAATAAAAAAGCTCCTGCCGGAGGGCGAGGGGCTTGTTTTCATAGCGGGGCTGGGCAACAACGACATCACCCC
>WREG01000144.1 GCA_009779455.1 Oscillospiraceae bacterium | reverse complement strand
TGTGGACGAGGAAACCGGAGAAGTTGCGTAGCTGATTGTTTCCGTTTTTTTGACTGTTTTTCGACGGTCTGTTTTTTTATACCCTTTTTTAGGTAGGTTGGGTGACGGGGTGTTTCAAACTAAGGACCTTCCTTTTTCTCCGTCCATATAAAATTATCTTTCGCCTCTTCACAGCAATAATTGTTAAAAATTTTTGTTTTATGCCCGGAAATGTTGCGTAAACTTGTTATAAATGTTAATTTTTACGGGGGGGGTAATATTTGGAAATACAGTTGACAAGCTTTTAAATATTCTTATAATGGAATTGATGCTGTAAAGCATAATATTAAAAAAAGGAATGATGAACCATGAAAAAGACCCTTGCTGTTGTTTTAGCCCTGATTATGACGATTTTCCTTGGAGTTGCGGCAAGCGCGGCGTCCGACATTCACGCTTCGGGCGTCTGCGGTGCGGAGGGCGGCAATGTCGCCTGGACGCTTTATGAGGAAGGAAGGCTTGTTATCTCCGGCGAAGGGGAAATGATGGACTTTTTCACCCTTCAGGATATTTCCGGGACTATAAAGCTCATGGGGGTTATAATTATACCCTTTGAAGGGGAAACCCCCGCGCCCCCCTGGGCTTATCTCAATTATTCAGGGGAGCAGAATTTTCCCATGCACGGTAAATTGCCGGTAACCATATTGATTGACTGCGTCGATATCGGCATAACCTCGATTGTCGTCGGGGAAGGGGTCACGTCCATAGGGGCATACGCTTTCGGGCTTGCCTTATACGAAAATTATATCCCGATATCCATCCCGTCCAGCGTGACTTATATACATCCCCTGGCGTTTACGGCATTCGGCGACGGCAATGATTTTCATACCATGGATATGGATTTTTCTTTAAACAATGAAAGCTTTAAAGCTCCCATCAGCGGCTACGCGGGGTCTTACGCAGAGGAATACGCGCTGGCGAACGGCCACGAATTTATAGAAATCGAAAAAACCGAATGCGAGCATATTGCAAGCGATTGGATCGTGGAAAAAGCGGCGGCAATGCAGCAACCCGGAAGCAGATACAAGGAATGCACGGTTTGCGGCGAACTGCTTGATACGGAAGTTATTCCGCAATTGACATTTTGGCAATATATCATTCAATTGATAACGGCGTTTTTCACTTGTATTTTCTCGATTTTCAACTAAAAAATTATATCGCAATCCAATAGCGCAAGGAAACATTGCCGTTTTCGTCGGTATATTCATTTTCCAATACGCCTCCGTTTTTGACGATCGTTTTAGCGGAGGCGTTGTTATTTTTGTCACAGGTCACGAGCGCCTTATAGATACCCAGTTCGCGGCACTTTTCGAGGGCGAGGGCGAGCATTTTCGAGGCGTAGCCTTTGCGCCGCTCGGACGGGCGGACGCCGTAGCCTATATGCCCGCCGGATTTCAGCAGCGCGCCGTTAAGCTCGTGCCGTACCTGTATAGTCCCGACGATTTTGTCCCCGGCAAAAGCGAAATATGTTGAGGCTTTAACAAAACCGGGCGCGGCCGGAGCTTGCCCGTCGGCCGCTTTTTCAAACCAGCTTTCATAATCCCCCGCGTTCATAAGCCCGCCGCTGCCGTGAATCCAAGTCTCGCCGCTGCCAATATATTCTTGCTTGTATTTCCAAGCAGCATCCTTATGTTCAAGCGATGGCTCGATCAGGCACAAAATATCGCCTTTTTGCCAGTTTCGCTTTACCATGCCCCAAATAACGCGGTCGTGGAAAACCCCGTAAAGGCAGTCGCCGTCTTGCAAAACACCTTCTTTTGCAAACCCCAGCCTTTCGGGAACTGCCCCGCTTTTTTTGTTCCCGGCGGCTTGGCAGATCCAAATGCGGTTCAGCCCCAGCGTATAAAAGCCGGCATTTACGAGTGCGCGGACGCAGTCGGTCATTATGCCGCGCCCCTGCCGGTTTTCCGCCAGCCAATAGCCTATCATGCCGCTGCTGTTATGGCTTTTCAGGTCGTGCAGCCCCATATTGCCTATATATTCCCCGTTTTCAAAGATTCCGAGGGCGACGTCTTTTTTTGCTTTATAGCCGTCTTCCCATTTGGCGATAACATTTTCGGTCACGTCCGGCGAATCTGTCTCGTCAACCCACGGCAGCCAAGGCCGCAGATAAGCCCTGTTTTTGTCAACGGCATTATAGACCGCCGGAGCGTCATTTTTTGTTAATGTTCTCATAATCAGGTTTTTCCTTGCGTATATCAACATAATGCTTTCCTCCCGGTTAAAATTCCATTTTTTCTAATATCAAAACTGCGGACGCCACCAATTCGGGGCATACGGTTTTATGCAATGCCTGTATCTCCGGCTTGTTATGGTCTTCAGGCGAACGAATATCCGCGCCGAGCAAATCGCGGCATAAAACCGAACCGTTTTTTTCTTTGAATTTTTCCATAAACTCAAACGATTTCTTATTGCAAAACCCCTTTTGCTCGAAATCCTTTTCAGCATAAAAGCCGCATTTCAGCCCGACCGCCATTACCGCACCGGAAACCGCCCCGCAAACCTCGCCGTAGCGCATTCCCCCGCCGAACCCGCTTGCAAGCTTTAACGCGGCTTTGATATCCAAGCCGTTTTCCTCGCAGAGCGCACCCAATACAGCCTGAGCGCAGTTATAGCCCATTGAAAACAAGCCCCTCGCTGTTTCTTCTTTTGTAATCATGACTATTTTCCTTTCCTGCATATTATTAAGCCATGCATCCTCGTTATAATTGTTGTAATATTCGGCTATGTATTCCGCGTCGCTGAGGTTTTTTTGCGGAAAAAGCCGCCGTGCCGTATGGCGCGGTTTTTTTAAAAATTTTAATATGTTCATATTCCCCTCCAAAAAAGCGGTCAAGGTATTTTATAATCCCTTAACCGCTTAATATTTTATAAGTTGATTTAATTTGACGCTTGTTTCTTATAAAAATAAAAAGGGCTAAGCCTGCGTTTACCTGACGGGAACGCAGACGCCGTAGCGGTATCGTGATTATAAATTCGTGTTGATACTGTCACTTGGATTTGCCCTTTCATTTATTTCTTATCATATTAACAAATTATATTCGCAATTGCAAGCGCTTTTTACAGATCCATGGAAATATTGTATATTCCGGCGTTTTTCAGCTTCAAGGCTAAGTCCTTTTTGTTAAATTTTTGTGAAAAACCCTTGTCCGCTTTGTTAATGACTTCATAATCTATTGACATTTCCTCGTTTTCCTCATCGAACATGCCATATTCGGTTTTTACGATATTATAAATATCATCGTTCCCGTAGGTTTTAAAAGCGTCTAAAACGGCGGCTGTCAGCGGCTTGCCGTTATTCTTGAAAAATGACGACAATTTGTCTTTTGAGTCCTCCAAAAAGTAATATAGCGCGTATATATGTTGTTTTTCGCTCGGCAGGCTTGAAAAAGCGGTATTTATGTCTGCGTTTTTTTCAAGCTCTTTTTGTATGTTCAGCGCCGCGCCCATAAGAAGCTCCCCCGGTTCGGCATTTTTTATAAGCTCCGGGGTAATGGTAGAGTATTTATCCATAAGCTCGGCTTCAAACTTCAATTCTTCCATGCGTTTTTGACTGGAGCCGAACCTTTTTTTAACGGCTTTCCGCGCTTTTCCGGAAATAAAAATCAACACTATGACCGACAATATCAGCAATAGCGTCAGCATAAAATATTGGGGCGGCGTGCCGTCATAAGCGAGCGTTCCGTCGCCCATGATTTGCAATAACATCAGACTAACCCCTTATAAACTTCGCTTTTCGCAAAACCCGTCTCTTTTGCCGCCAGTTTTGCCGCTTCGCTCGGCTTATACCCTTCTTTGACATATTCCTCAGCCCTAAAAACGGCGGCGGTTATATCGTTATTTTCGTCCGTTTCTTTTTTATCCTGTTTTTTGCTTTCTATTATAATAACGAATTCGCCCTTTAATTTTTGACCGCCGTATTTTTCTATAGCGTCAGCAAACGTCGTCCTGTCAACGTTTTCATGTATTTTCGTAAGCTCCTTTATCACCGCAATCTGCCTGCTGCCAAGGGTTTCATATAAGTCCCGGAGGGTTTTTTCAAGCTTGTGGGGGGCCTCGTAAAAAATCATCGTGCGTTTTTCGTCTTTTATATCCTCAAGATGCGCCCGGCGTTTCGGCTTGTTTCCCGTTAAAAACCCTTCGAAGCAAAAACGGCTGGAATCCATGCCGCTTATGGCAAGAGCCGTTATGGCCGCCGACGGGCCGGGGACGGAGACGGCTTTAATCCCGTTTTCCGCGCAAAGCCTTACAAGCGCCGCGCCGGGGTCGGATATGGCGGGCATCCCCGCGTCTGTTACCAAAGCGCATTTTTCGCCCGCCAGAAGCCGCTCTATTATATACACGCCTCGTTCAAGCTCGTTGTTTTTGTGGTAGCTGACAAGCTCTTTTTTAATATTGAGGCTGTTTAAAAGCTTTAGAGTTACCCTTGTGTCCTCGGCGGCGATAAAATCGCATTCTTTAAGGGTTTCCGCCGCACGGGGCGATATGTCGCTCAGATTCCCTATGGGTGTGCCGACTACGTAAAGGGTAGCGTTTTCAAAAATCATTTTAACCTATCCCAAAATTAAATATGAAAAAAGGAATATCACCGGCTGGTGTATCAGATATATCGGCAGGGCGTGCCTTCCCGAAAATTCAAAGGGCGGGAATATTTTTTTATACGCGAAATCAGGGAAGCCGTGTTTTTTTAAATATAATCCGATATAGCAGCCTATGGCGAATAAAAACATGTGGGGGAAAAGGGGGTAAAAATCCGCGGATTCGAAAGCCGGGGAAACGAGGCCGACGGGGAACAAAAAAGAAAGCCCGGGGAAAGAAGCCTGCAAAAATATAACCGGTTTCCCGAAACCCAAATAACCCCTGCTTATATTGAAAGTAAAAAGGTAGAGAAAAGCCAAAAAAGGCAGGCCGACGGCAGGGGGTACCCTTTTGACGGCTTTATCAATCAAAGGGTAGAGCATTATAGCGGCGCCTAAAAAATGAAGTATCCCGAACTTGATCGACAGCCCGTCAAGCCCGAAAACGGGGAGCAGAAATGTTGTGACTGCCGTAATTAATAAAGCGGCGGCGAATATTTTTGCCCCGCGCTTTAAATTGTTCTTGGAGAGGGTGCAGGATACGGCCGAAACCAAAATAAAAACAAAGGATATCGCTAAAGGGGCGCGCCCTCTCGTATATTCAAGGATGATTGTAAAGGGATAAGCTTCAAAGACTTCACCGAGGGTGAAAACAGTATGGTATATCACCATAAAGAACACTGCCGTCCCCCTGATAAAATCCAGGACGCGGATTCTGTTGCTGTCTTTTTTGTTAATCATCCTGATTTATTATTCCTGACTTCTGATTTTCATCGGTTCCCGCGTCATTCCGCTAAGGCTGAGAGGGCGGGTTGGTTTTCGCAGCCGTGGGTTTTTCCGTCGGCTTTGCAGTGGGTGGTTGCGTCGGGGGCTGCGTGGGCGGTTGCGTCGGGGGCTGCGTGGGCGGTTGCGTCGGGGGCTGCGTGGG
>WREG01000143.1 GCA_009779455.1 Oscillospiraceae bacterium | reverse complement strand
GTTGCCGAAGCTGAACCTGCAGGAGTCAACGGTTTTGTGCGCCACGATAAAGGCAACCGTGCATATAAGCCCGATTATCGCCAGCACGGACGCGCTGAACAAATCTATTGTAAAATTGCCGAAAAACGAGGATTCGACCGGCCCGCCGCCCGTAAGGCAGCTGTATATGTCAACCCCGGCCAGCCCAAGCTGGACAAGCGAAACGGCCAAAACCGCCCACAGCGCGGACACCCGGCTTTTCCACGATAAAATATTCAACACCACTACTGCGAACAGAGGGATGCCAACGAATAAAATCGGCACTTTCGTATCTCCCTTTTATTTAATTAAGAATAGCAACGCGATAACAACGACCCCGCCCAATATCCAAATCACATACCTTGCCTGGTTGCCGTTATGAGCCCGTTTTAACAGGCCTGACAGCTTTTCCACAGCGCCGACTATAAACACGTCATAAAACCAGCTGATGCCGTCGTTGATTTTCAGGGAAATATTCCCGTAATTTTTAATAAGCCCTGTTGACACTTCATACGGGTCGAAATATTTCTTCTCGGCCATGTTGTATACCGTCCGCAAAACGGGCGCGTGGTGGTAATGGTCGGCGGATTCAATGCCTTTCCCGGTTTTTTTGAACCCTCTGAAATGATCAAGCGCGGCCAGCAGCAGCAATCCCGCCGAAATGCCCACGAGAAGCCAGTTGGTATGCCCCGTAATATGCTCCTCTATGTGCAGCACGGGCTGCAAAACACGGTTTATCACAAAAGAATTGCCGAAACCGAGGGCAAGGCAGAAAACGGACATGGCGAGCATTGGAGCCAGCATGGGCCACGGCGCTTCTTTCACTTTTTCTGTCTTTTTGGTAGGTTTCCCGAAAAATGCGGCGTGTCCGAGCTTCAGGAAAGATATCGGGGTAAAAAACGCGCCTATTGCCGCTATTATATAGAAAATAATGCCGCTTTCGATAGCGCCGTCAAAAATCAGTTCTTTTGAGAAGAACCCGTTTGTCATGGGGAACCCGGCGATGGAAGCCGCCGATACCAGGAAGCATATCATTGTAACGGGCATTTTTTTCCCGAGGCCGCCGAGTTTGTTCAAATTTGTGGTTCCCGTCTGTTTCTCCACCGCCCCGGCGGTCAGGAAAAGGCAGCATTTATATACGGCGTTATTGAGCATATGGAAAACCGCGCCGACTATGCCGACGGGCAGCCCCGTTCCGACACCCAATATCATATACCCCACCTGGCTGACAGCGTGGTATGAAAGCAGCCGCTTGAAATCGCGCTGGATAAGCGCCATCATGACCGCGAACAGAATAGTGCAGACGCCGAGCGTCATCAGGGCATAGCTCATGGGGGAGCCGTGTTCGAATTCGAACAGGTCCATGCATATCCGCGAAAGCAGGTAAATTCCCAAAAGCTTTTCCAGGCAGCCGGGCATAAACGGCATAAAAGGCGTCGGGGCGTCGTCCGCCGCGTCCGGTATCCATGTATGGAACGGCATGGAACCCGCTTTGGATACCGCGCCTACCGTAAGCAATATAAAGGCCGCAAGCCCCCAGGAATTCAAAGGCAGATGAATCTGCTGCATATCGAGGGTTTTCGCCAGATATCCCGTAAGGCCGATGCCCATCATCATGCAAAGGTCTGTTATACCGGCAATGATCACGGCTTTTACGGAGGTTTTATAAGATTTTTTGCCCCCCGCCATTATCATAATGAACATTGTCGCGAGGATCGCTTCCCAGAAAAACAGCATTACAACGAGATTGTCGGCCAGCACCGCCCCGTTGACCAAAGCGGAGGTAAACAGCATTCCCGTATATAAAAACCTGTTATAATCCTTGTCTTTAGATAAAGAAACGGTGTAAAACGCGACGAAAAACGAAAGCGCGGCGGCGCAAATCAATATAAACCCGCTGAAATTATAGAGCCGAAGCGAAAAATCGATCCCGAAACCGCCCCATGAGCGGCTGAATGCCGATTCCTGCCCGTAAGCGTAAATATTGAGGCCGAGATTGACGGCGTTGCCCAGCAAAAGAGCCGCAGGCAAGCCCCTCTTCCGCGATTTTGACGGAAGAATGAAAGCCAGCGCGCCGAATGCCGCCGGGAACAAGATCATATACAATAGGAGCGTCTCTTTCAAATTAAACCACCTTGTTTTAATGCAGAAATAATAATGCAGAATGCAGAAATTCGCGTTATAGTTTTGCTTATTTTTTAATTTTGCGTCGCGTAATATAAAATGATATAAATTTTTATTTTTGATTATAGAACCTATATAATTTAATCGGGCGGTAAAATTAAGAAAAGATAACTCTGCCTACTCGACAATATTCCTGCATTCTTCATTGTTATTTCTGCATTATTTGACCTACAATCTGCTGCACAAACTCCGCAGGATAATAAATAACCAACCCGCTGATTATTGAGAGCGCGGCTAAAAATACTACAGAGCCGACCATGACGCGGCTTCCTTCTTTGGGTTTAAGCTCTTTTCGCGGGTTCCCGAGGAAAACCTTCGCGAAAACGCGCAGGAGGTAAAGTATCGTCATCACGGCGGCGAACAGGAATACGGCGGCAATCCACGGGCTGCCCGCTTCCACCGCGCCGTTTACCACCATATATTTGCTGAAAAAGCCCCCGAAAGGCGGCACTCCCATGACCGAAAACGCGCACAGGAAAAAAGCCGCCGCGGTAAAGGGCATGGTTTTCGCCAGCCCGCCCATTTCGCGTATATCCTTTGTGTGGCAGCTGTGTTCAACGATCCCAGCGCATAAAAACAGCCCGGCTTTGGATATGGCGTGCATCATAATATAGAGCAGACCCCCGGCAAGCGCGAGTTCTCCGCCCACCGACAGCCCGAGCAAAATAAAACCTATCTGGCTGACCGTGGAATATGCTATAATGCGTTTGATGTCGTTTTCACGGAGCGCCGCCCCGGCGGACAGCAACGCGCTTACGGCGGCTATCACGGGGACGGCAGTATGCCATATTTCAGCCATTGAGAAGTTGACGGCAAACAGCCTTGTAAACACATAGACGCCTATTTTCACAAGCACAGCCGCGTGCAGCAGGGCCGTGACGGGCGAAGGCGCTACGCCCGCGTCCGCAATCCACGAATGAAACGGCAGGGTAGCGGATTTTGATAAAATGCCGAAAAGTATAAGAGTTACCGCAACGCTCGAAATTTCGCGCCCTTTTAGAACCGTGAGGTCCGTCGTCCCGTACTGCTGGTAAACCGTCAGAAAGCCGCCGAGCATCAAAAGGGCGCCCCCGCCTGTTATAAGGAACGCCTTGTCGGCGCGGCGCACGAATTCTTTTTCCCGGAAAAAGCCGATCAGGCGCCAGCAGCACACGGCCGAAATTTCCCAGAATATATATAAGAAAATAAGGTCGGTAGTGAGTGTTATGCCCATCATCGCGCCGATAAACATTACCACAAACATATAATATTCGCTTTGGTTTTCCGAGTGCGAGATATAGCCGTAAGAGTAAATCACAATGACCATGCCGAGGAAGGACGAGACGAGGGCCATAAACACGGCAAGCCCGTCCGCCATAAAACCGAAGCTAAGGCCGAACGGGAGAGATGTTTTCATGGACGGGGGGTTCCCCGAAAGCGCGGCGGGCAGCATAACCGCCGACAGCGCGAAAGGGATCAAGACAAAAATAAAGGCCAGCGCACCCCTGAGCCTTGAAGATGCGCGGCCTGCCAAGGGCAAGAGAAACGCGCCCGACAGCGGTGCAAATATTGTCAGCAGCAATAGAAAAGTATCCGTCATTTATAGTAACCCTAACCTAATGCAAAATCAATAGTTATTATAAATCATATGTTTTTTAATGTCAATAGCAAAAATAATAATAAATTATTGTTGAATACCACAGATTATTGTTATAGATTACGTAAAACACCCCGTTTGAAAAACAATCTGATATTTAAAATTTTTCAAACTTTGCCCCTTGAAATATACGCGGCTTCCGTATATAATAGATAAATGCATGAATATTCGGTTACAAAACGAATCGTAAAAATCATAAACGGCGCCGCTGCCGAACACCGCGCGGAACGGGTAAAAACCGCTTTTTTGGTCATAGGCGAGAACACCTGTATAATCCCCGAGTCGGTGCAGATGTACTTTGACATGATAGCGAAGGGGACACCTTCGGAGGGAGCCGTATTAAAAGTGCGGGCCGTAAAAGCCGAAATGCGGTGTCCTTCCTGCGGCAAAAATTTTATAAGGCCGCGCTTTTCGTTCGAATGCCCCGTCTGCGGCGCGCTCGGCAGCCCGACGGACGTTGGGAACGAGTGCTATGTGGAGCGGGTGGAGCTTTTTGATAATGCATTATAAATTTAACATATGAGGAGAAAAAATTACATGGACACCAAAGACATCAAAATCATGGCCGATATTAACGAGGAAATCGGCAAAATCGCGGCCGGGACGCGGGAAAAACTGCGGGGGAAAGGCGTATTAGCGGTTAATGTCATCGGCGCGCCAGGCGCGGGCAAAACATCCTGCCTTTTACATATAATTGAAGGGCTAAAAGGGGTTAGATGTTATGTTATAGAGGGGGATATCCAGTCGAACATCGACACGGACAGGCTTAAAGCGCTGGGTATTGAGGCCGTTCAGATAAACACGGGCGGGGAATGCCATCTTGACAGCGTCCAGATACAAAATACCGTTAATGAAATGCCCCTTGACGGGAGCGGGATATTGTTTATAGAAAATATAGGCAATCTTGTATGCCCCGCCGAGTCCAACATCGGCGAAAGCCTGAAAATGCTTATAGTCACCGTGACGGAAGGTGCCGACAAGCCCTATAAATACCCGCTGGCATTCGAAAAAGCCGGGATTATTATACTTAACAAAGCCGACCTTCTGCCATATGTCGATTTTGATATGGATTATTTTATGAGGGGCGTCAGGGCGCTGAACGCGGACGCGCCTGTGTTTGAGGTGTCGGCCAAAAACGGGGCCGGGTTTGACGGGGTATGCGAATGCCTCGCAAGGGTTTTATGATATTGTTAAAAAACAAAATTTATATATATGGTATAGTTCAGGGCGTCGGGTTCCGGCCTTTCGTTGCGCGGCTTGCGAAAGAACATAATATCCGCGGCGCGGTGCGTAACGCGCTCGGCCATGTGGCTATTGAAGCTGTCGGCACGGCGGAGGATATGTTTCGTTTTGTCTGTGATTTGGAAAAGCGGAAGCCGGAAGGCAGCGTTATAAACAGTATCCGTCAAAAATCAGAGCCGCTTGCGGGCAACGCCTATGTTTGCCATGATTTTACAATAGAGCCAAGCGGCGGGGACGGGGAAGGGCCGGTTATGCCTGCCCCTGACATCGCGGTTTGCGATGATTGCGTAAAGGAGCTTTTTGCCCCCGGCGACCCGCGCCGTGAAAACCCGTTTATCAGCTGTACCCGGTGCGGCCCCCGGTTTTCCATTATGCGCTGCGCCCCTTATGACCGCGAAAACACGTCAATGGGCGTTTTTCGGCTTTGCTCATTATGTGAATCGCAGTATAAAGACCCCGCCGACCGCCGTTTCCACGC
>WREG01000142.1 GCA_009779455.1 Oscillospiraceae bacterium | reverse complement strand
GGGCGGTTTACGCGAAACGAAATCGCTAAAAAAATCAAAGCGGGGGAAATTGCCGTGAACGGCTCCCCTGTTTTATCCGCTTCGGCTAAAGTTGAAGCCGGAACTGATAAAATCTTTATTGACGGCCGGGAGTTTATATATTCGCGGTTCGTATATATAATGCTCAACAAACCCCTCGGGGTGGTATCGGCTTCTTCGGACAGGAATTGCAAAACAGTAGCCGATATTGTGGATATAGAATATAAAAACAGGGGGGTTTTCCCTGCGGGAAGGCTCGACAAGGACAGCGAGGGTCTTATATTCTTAACGGACGACGGGGATTTCGCCCACCGCATTTTGTCGCCGAAAAAGCACGTGCCGAAAACTTATGAGGTAAAAATAAACGCCCCCCTGACGGACGGCGAACGGCGCTTTATAGAAAATGGTTTGGTTTTGGACGGAAAAAAGCTTCTGCCGTCTGAAATCACTTTTATTGCGGAAGAAAACGGTTTTTTATATGACGTGGTCATAAATGAAGGGAAATACCATCAAATAAAGCGAATGATGTCCGCCGCGGGCAAGGAGGTTTTATCTCTGAAACGCGTGAAAATAGGCGGCCTCGCCCTTGACCCGGCGCTACCCCCCGGCGGATGGCGGCTGATAGCGGATGATGAGTTAAAACAAATTATAAAATAATTTCCGATATAACGGTATTTGAAAGCAAAAAACCTTTCCTTGTAAGCCTTATCCCGTTTTTATCACAAACGGCAAGCCCCATGTTTTGAAATTTCCCGGCTTTTTCATGCATCTCCTTAGGGATATTGTGTGAGAATCTTTCCATGACCTCATTTTCATTCAGCCCTTCGGCAAGCCTTAATTTAAGCATCGCGTATTCGCCGAAGTCCCCGCCCGCTGAATCAAAAATTCCCGGCTTCCCTTCTATATAATAGGAAATATCCCGGGGATAGCAATATCTTTCTCCATTAATAAAAAAATGCGCCGCCGCCCCAAAGCCCAGATATTCTTCACAACGCCAGTATTTTAAATTATGGCGGCTTTCAAAGCCTTTTTTTGCGAAATTCGATATCTCATATTGGTAAATGCCCGCTTTTTCAAGCCTTGCTGCCAAATGAAGGTATAAATCGCAGACTTCTTCCTCGCAGGGGAGGTCTAATTCCATTTCCGCGAAAGGCGTGCCGTCCTCTATTTTAAGCATATAGGCGCTGATGTGCGTTACATCCGAATCAAGGCAAAAATCAATGCTTTTGCCAAGGCTTCGGATGGTCTGCCCCGGTATGCCAAGCATAAGGTCAAGGGATATATTTTGAATCACGCACGATTTCGCCGCTTCCACGGTGTCCATGACGTTTTCCGCGTCCGCGCGCCTGTTCAATATTTTCAATTCCGTGCCATTTACGGACTGAAGCCCCAAAGACAGCCTGTTTGCGCCCGCTTTTGACAGGGTTTTAAAAAAACCGGCCCAATATGAATAATCCAGCCCCTCCATAGGGCGGCATTCAACGGTGATTTCGCAGGGTTCGATAACCTTAAACTGCTTATAAATATTTTCAAGAGCTTCCGCGATGCGCCCCGCGCCGAAAATTGACGGGGAACCGCCGCCAAAATATATGGAATCTATGGCATATTTATCCTGGCCCCTGATATCGCGAAGCAGGGCGTCAAGATATCTGTCCATAAGCTTTTCGTCCGCATTTATTGAATAAAAATCGCAATAAGGGCATTTCCCCGTGCAAAAAGGGATATGGATATACAAGCCTAAATTTCTCATACTCTCAACGTCTCGTTTACGAGACGCACCCTCAATTCTCAACTACTTGTGGTATATTTTCCCCGCATTAATGGCAACCGCCCTATAAACCTGCTCGGTCAGCATGACCCTTGACAGCCTGTGGGGGAATGTCATTTTAGAAAGGGAAAGCTTAAAATCCGCGGCGGCTTTTACGCTTTCGTGCAGGCCGTGGGAGCCGCCTATAATAAAAACCGCTTCATTTGCTTCATTATCATCAAATAAAAGCCCCGCGAAATCTTCGCTTGAAATTTGCTTCCCCTCGACACACAATGCGATTGCAACCGCTTGTTTCGGAAGCTTTGAGAGAATTTCCCGCGCTTCTTTTGACAAAGCCGCTTCAATATCCGCTTCCGACGGGTTTTCGGGAAGGTATGAGGGTTTTATCTCAATTGCGTTCCACTTTAAATATGGCAAAAGCCGCTTCTCATATTCCGAAGCGGCGTCCCTGTAAAACCTGTCTTTTAATTTCCCTATTGTGATTAAAGTTATTGTTCTCAACATCTAAAAAGTTATTATTTTCCGCATTGCATCCTCAGGGGCGATTTCAAGCAGATAATCTGTTTTTTCTTTCGCGCCGCTTTCGTCAAGGCTGTTCTTCACGGTGCCGTATGCCAGTTCGGGGGTGTTGTTCTGTCGGCTTAAATGCCCTAAAACAACCCTTGTGACCCCTCCTGAAACCAAATAATTTGCCGCGCCGGCGCATACTTCGTTTGAGAGGTGCCCGAAATCGCTTTTTACCCTTTGTTTTATTATGTAAGGGTAAGGCCCGTTTATGAGCATCCGCAGATCGTGGTTGGCTTCAATCAACACTAAATCGCAGGCAGACAGCGCGGCCATCATCTCGTCGGTCGGGACGCCCGTATCCGTCGCCACGCCCGCTTTGCGCCCGTCGGGAAGCAGGGCGGTAAACCCCGTGCTTTCGTTTGTGTCGTGGGAGGTATGGAAGGGTTTGACGAATATCCCGCCTGCGTCCAGGCCGTCTTTTTTAATAATGCCCGAATAAAAGCTTCCGTTTAAATGCCCGCCTCTTTCAAGGGCGGCGTAAGTTCCGTTGGAACAAAAAACAGGGAGCTTATGACGGTTCGCGAATACTTTTAGGGCACCGATATGGTCGTTGTGTTCATGGGTTATAAAAATCGCCTTTATTATCCCGGGCGGAATATCATGATAATTAAGCGCGGCTTCGAGCTGTTTGGCGTTCCGTCCCGCGTCTATCAAAATACCTTCGGACGCCGACCCTATATAACAGGAATTGCCGCTGCTTGATGAAAACAATGTTACAAATCTTGCCATCTTCAATTGAATCCTATAATTCTATATCAACAAATCTGAAAATCAACCGACGTTTTTAACTTGCTTGAAATCTTTAAACTCGCTTCTTTTTATATTCGCGCCTAAAGCTTTGAATTTCGTAACCACATCCTCGTAGCCCCTGTCTATGTGGTTAATTTCAGAGATTTCAGTTTCTCCCCTCGCCGCAAGGCCCGCTATGAGCATCGCGGAGCCTGCCCTGAGGTCGTCCGCTTTTATGGGAGCGCCTTTCAACTCCGAAATCCCCTCGAATACGGCGGTTTTCCCCTCGACCTTTATTTGCGCCCCCATCCTGATGAGCTGGTCGGTATAACGGAAGCGGTTTTCAAATATGCTTTCCGTAACAATGCCCGTACCTTCGGCTATTGACAAAAGCACGGCGAACTGCGGCTGCATATCCGTCGGGAACCCCGGATGCGGCATGGTTTTGATATTGCATTTCAGCGGCCTTCCGTTGCCTGTCACGCGGACGCTGTCGTCATAATTTTCAACCGTGGCCCCGCATTCGATAAGCTTCGCCGAAATGGACTCCAAATGCTTGGGCGTCACATTTTTGACAAGCACGTCGCCGTTTGTCGCGGCGGCGGCCACCATATAGGTTCCCGCTTCGATCTGATCGGGGATTATGGAATATGTGCAGCCTTTAAGGCTGTCCACGCCGTGTATCTTGATTATATCGGTACCCGCGCCCCGGATATCCGCGCCCATAAGGTTCAAAAAGTTGGCCAGGTCAACGATATGCGGTTCCTTGGCGGCGTTTTCTATGACCGTAAGCCCTCTTGCCTTTACAGCGGCGAGAATAACGTTTATAGTGCCGCCTACTGTGGACATATCGAAGTATACGGGACCGCCCAAAAGCCTGTCGGCGGACGCTATAATCGTGGCGTTGTCGATATTCACGTTTACACTCAGAGCCTCAAAGCCCTTAATATGCTGGTCTATGGGCCGAACGCCCAGGTTGCAGCCGCCGGGCATAAAAACATGCGCCTTCCCGAATTTCCCCAATAGCGCGCCTATGAAATAATATGACGCTCTTAAAAGGTTTGCCATTTCGGCAGGCACATGATATGAATTTATCGGCCGGGGGTCTATCTCAAGGGTGTTTTTATTTATATTTTTAACGGTAACGCCCAGGCTTTTCATGATTTTTACCATTATCTGAACGTCCATGATGTTCGGCACGTTCTCTATGCGGCAGACATCGTCGGCGAGTATTGCCGCCGGTATAACGGCGACGGCGGCATTTTTAGCGCCGCTGATATTAACCTCTCCGCATAGCCTTTTGCCGCCGCCGATTATAATTTTCTCCAAAAAACAGCACTTCCTTAAATATCCGGAACATCTATACGCATTCACAGATAAATTTTGCTTATATATAAACAAGTTTTTCAATATTAAAACATTTTGAATATTATACCATTAATTTTTCATATATTCAAACAGTTTTTTCAAATTATTAAATTTTTGGCGGAGTTGTATCAAACATTCGTTTTTATAGCATAAACTAAGGTTATTATTTGATAAAAAAATATGAATATGCTGTTCTTAGAAAAGTAAAATATTCACATATTGCTTGCGTTCCATTCTTCAGCCAACGGCAAAAACCGTTCCGCTTCCGCTTTCGCGCCGGGGAGGGAATGCTCTTTGTAATTGCCGCATTCCTTTTCAGAAACTCCCGGGATTTCCCCTTCATAAGACGCGATGAATCGGAAAGCCTCTTTAATTAAGTTTAGCGCGTCTTCAAGGCTAATATTCACGGTCAAAAAATAAAATCCCGTCCTGCAGCCCATCGGCCCGAAATAGATAATATCCTCCGCGAACCTTGAATTGCGGACATAAGTCGCGAACAGGTGTTCAACGGTATGGATGGACGCGTTATCCATAACATCATCGATATTGGGACGCCTTGTGCGTATGTCAAAGGTTGTGACGCCCCTGTCCTCCCGCGAGACATACACGCCCTCCGTCAATTTTGTGTGGTCTACTTCAAAGCTTTTGATTCTTTTCATTTTTATAAGCCATCCTTATTAAATTTTTGCGAAGCACAAAATTTACAGTTTGAAAAACAGCCGGGCGTTATTTTTCAAACTTTTTACTTTCCTTTTATCTGGTTTTCAAACATGGTTTTGTATATGCCGCCCAAAGCGATCAGCTGTTCATGGGAACCCTGCTCCGCCAGCCTGCCGTCTTTTATGACCATAATTACGTCCGCGTCCCGTATGGTCGAAAGGCGGTGGGCGATGACAAAGGTCGTGCGCCCCCGCGCCAGCCGCATAAGCGCTTCCTGTATTTTAAGTTCCGTGCGGGTATCGACGCTTGATGTCGCCTCATCCAAAATCAATATGGGCGCACCGCATAAAACGGCGCACAAAACGGCGCGGGAAATGGCGAGAAGCTGCCGCTGGCCCTGGCTCAGCGCGTCGGTTTCGCCGCTCACACGGGTTTCATATCCGTTTTTCAACCTCTTAATGAATTTATCGG
>WREG01000141.1 GCA_009779455.1 Oscillospiraceae bacterium | reverse complement strand
CCATCTTGTCCGTTTCCGCCACATTTAAATGTTTTTCCACAATCGTTGAAAAAACCTTTAAACGCGATTCATCATTTTCCAAACGCAATAGAGCTCTGGCATGGCGTTCCGTAAGGCCCGCATTTATGATTTTGATCCGCATATCTTCCGGGAGTTTTAATAAACGTATTTTATTTGAAAGCGCTGATTGCGATTTTCCCAAAAGCTTTGCAATATCCTCCTGCATAAGCCCATGCTTGACACTGAGCCTTTCTATGGCCGCCGCTTCTTCAAAATAATTCAAATCCTGCCGCTGCATATTCTCAATCAGCGCGAAAACAGCCGATGTCTTTTCATTCGTGTCCATTATTACGCAGGGAACGCTTGGAAACCCTGCAAGCCGCGCGGCCCTCAGCCTTCTTTCTCCCGATATCAATTCATATTCCCCTGTTCCGTTTGCCCTTACGTTCAGAGGCTGCAGGATACCGTTTTCTTTAATTGATCCCGCCAGGCCCTCCAATTCTTCTTTGTTGTAGCTTTTCCGCGGCTGCGACGGGTTAGGCATTATTTTTTCCTGCGGTATCAAAATAATTTGGCCTGCTGTTTTAAGCTTGCTGTACAACTTCATAATATAGTATACCTTTCAGCTTGTCCTTAGAAAAATAATAGCATTAATCCAAAAAAAAATAAAGAACTTTTCATTTACAAAAAATTCTTTTTTTCCGCATTAAATCATAAATTAAAGGGGGTTATTTTTTATTTTGCCTATATTTCTAGGATATTTTGCTGAAGTTTGCGATATTTTCTTTATCTCTATTAATGTTCTTTTGTCATAATCAAATATATTTTTGACTTCTCCCCCTAAAAATTCAACAGCTTTTTCAGCTTCATATATTTCATTTCTGCCTTCGGAACCTTTATACGCGATAAAAGTCCCGTCTTTTTTTACAAGGGGAAGGCACAATTCAGAGAGTATGTTTAAAGGGGCGACAGCCCTTGCGGCAACATAATCAAAGCTCTCTCTATAATTTTTTTCTTTGCCCATTTCTTCGCTTCGCACATTTAATGTTTTCGCACGGAGATTTAACTCTTTAATAATGTATTTTAAAAAGTCCGCTTTTTTTCCTATGCTTTCAACCAAAATTATTTTTAAATCCTTCCGCAAAACCGCAAAAACCATCCCCGGAAAACCCGCGCCGCTTCCTATGTCCGCAAAAGACGAGTTTTCTGTTATGTCGATAAACGACAGCGGCGCCATGCTGTCAGCAAAATGTTTTATCACGATATCATCCGGGTTTTTATGGCGGTAAGGTTCACTTTTTTATTGTACTCGGTTAAAACCGCCGCATATCGGTCAAATTTTTGGATTTGCTCTTCCGACAGATCGATATTAAACTTTCCCGCATTTAATTGCAACAATTCTTTTGAAATAAACATATCGCAACTTCTTTATTTGTTTTTTTCAAGATAGATCATCAGTACGGATATATCCGCGGGGTTTACGCCCGATATCCTGGCCGCCTGCCCTAAACTCAGCGGCTTTATTTTTGATAATTTTTCTCTCGCTTCTATTCTAAGGTTTATAATTTTATTATAATCGATATTGTCGGGGAGAACCCGGTTTTCAAGGCGTTTCATTTCCGCTATTTGAGCTTTTTGACGTTTTATATATCCCTCATATTTTATTTCCGTTTCCGCCTGTTCGAAAATTTCATCCGGCAGGTCAGGGCGGGTCGAATCAAACGGTGCGAGAACCTTATAATTTAATTGCGGCCTTTTTAAAAGCTCCGAAAGAGCCGCCCCTTTGCTTATCGGCGATGTTTCACGTGAAACAAACATATCGTTTAATTCTTTTGATGGCGATATCGTAACTCTTTCCGCTCTTTTTTTTTCTTCATTTATTTTTTTTTGCTTATTCTTTAATTTTTCATGCTTTTCATCATTTATAAGCCCGGCTTCAAAACCTTTTTCCGATAGCCGCAGGTCAGCGTTATCCTGTCTTAAAATCAAGCGGTATTCGGAACGCGATGTCATCATTCGATACGGTTCGTTGCATCCGATAGTTACAAGATCGTCAATAAGCGTCCCTATATATGAGCCTGACCTCTCAAAAATCATAGGCGGCAATTTTTTGACTGCCCTCGCCGCGTTAATTCCGGCAACAAGCCCCTGCGCCGCCGCTTCCTCATATCCGCTTGAACCGTTAAACTGCCCCGCCCCGAACAGCCCCGGGATTTTTTTAAATTCCAGCGTCGGGTTTAATTCCAGCGGGTCAATGCAATCATATTCTATAGCATAGGCCGGCCTCATTATATCGCTTTTTTCAAGCCCTTTTATGCTGCATATTATTTCTTTTTGCACTTCTTCCGGCAAAGATGACGACAGCCCTTGCAAATATAACTCCTCCGTATCTTTTCCGCATGGCTCTATAAAAACCTGATGCCTTTCCTTTTCCGCGAACCTTACAATTTTATCTTCAATACTCGGGCAGTAGCGCGCCCCTATCCCCTCAATTTTCCCTTTATAAAGCGGGGATCGGTGAAGGTTTTTTAATATTATTTCTTTTGTTTTTTCATTTGTATATGTAATATAGCAAACCGCGCTGTTGTCAAGCTCAAAATCAGTCTCAAAAGAAAACGGCAGCGGCTCTTCGTCGCCGCGCTGTTCTGACAACCCCGAGAAATCTGCGCTGTTCCGGTTTATTCTCGCCGGCGTCCCCGTCTTGAACCGCCTCAATTTAATACCCATTTCTTCTATCGCCGACGCGAGCGGTATTGAAGGGAACATCCCGTCCGGGCCGCTGTCAAAAACTGTTTCGCCTATATATATCCTGCCTCTTAAAAAAGTTCCCGTGGCTATTATTGCTGTTTTGGTAAAATATTCCGTATTTAGTTTTGTCGTTATTTTAAAACGTTCTTTTTCTTTTTTTATGCATATAATTTCAGCTTGCCTTAATGATACTTTTTTTTCATTTTCAAGACGGCGCTTCATGTACTCCGAATATCGCCTTCTGTCAACCTGCGCTCTCAGCGAATGTATCGCAGGCCCTTTTCCCCTGTTTAAAATACGCGTTTGTATTAAATTTTTATCTGCGGCTTTTGCCATTTCGCCTCCCAGCGCGTCTATTTCCCTCACAAGATGCCCCTTTGAGCTTCCCCCTATCGAAGGGTTGCACGCTAAGTTGCCTATCCAGTCGAGATTCATCGTAAAGCAGACCGTTTCGCAGCCGATCCCGGCCGCCGCCAAAGCCGCTTCAATCCCCGCATGCCCTGCGCCTATCACCGCTACTTCATAGTCTCCCGCTTGATACATTTATATTTATTCCTTTTATTTTTAATTTTTGCTTGATTTTTCTTTTTATTTGGTATATTATATCATTACTATATATATGGAGGTTCTTATATGGCTGAATTTACATATGAAATCGTTAAAGAGCTCGGCGTTATCTCAGAGGGTTCCGGCGGCTGGCTTAAAGAGTTTAACCTCATAAGCTGGAACGGCAAGGAGCCTAAATACGATATCCGCGACTGGGCGCCCGGGCACGAAAAAATGGGCAAGGGCGTTACCCTTTCCGTTGACGATATCGTCAGTTTAAAGGAATTGCTTCAAAATATTGAAATTTAGGTGGTTTTATTATGTTCGGTAAAAAGATTTATGCCCTCATCGCAGCTTTCTTCGCTATTTTTAACAGTCTGGTTATAATGATCGGCGACAATGTTCTTGATATGCCCGACAACGCCTTCCCGCAGGTTGCCGTTCAAAATTTCCCGCTTCTCGACGCTGTAGGAAAATTTCAGGGCGCCACGACTGACGGCGAATACTGGTATTTCAGCTGGAACTTCGGCCTTGAAAAACTTGATATGGATTTTAAAACGGTCGAAAAGAAGCTTATTTGCATTCCCATTAATCTTCTCTTAAAAGGGTATGACCATATCGGGGGCATCAGCGTTGCTAACGGGCTTATTTACGCGCCCATTGAAAAAGGCTCCGACGGTTATCTTCAGTCTTACATAGCCATTTACAACGCTTCCGATTTAAGCTATACCGGAAGGCTTTATGCTATGGACTATGACCTTCACACTGAGGGCGTCCCCTGGAGCGCCGCCGACGCCGCCCGCGGCCTGCTTTATACTGCCGAGTGGAACAACGCGCAGGTTCTCAATGTTTTTGACCTTGAAACGCTGGAATTCGTAAAAACGGTTCCCGTCAGCATCCCGCTTCACAGGATACAGGACGCGGAGGTTTGGGACGGCATCCTTTACTGCGCGGCCGATAACGCACCCGAGCATACCGTCTGGGCCGTCAACCCCGAAACCGGGCAGGTTCAAAAGGTTATCGACAGGTTTATCGACCCCGCTAACGAAACCGAAGGCTTTACTGTTTGGCCTATGCCCGACGGCTCTGTTTTCCACAGCTGCGATACGGGCAAGCTAAGTATCAACGTTTTCTTCAGGCATTACGCGGTTGATCTTGATATTTTAACCTGGGATTAATAACAGAAACTTTTTAAAAGAGCGGTTATATCCGCTCTTTTTATATTACGGATAACATCCCCATATATAAATCCAAAGTGTTTTTCCCGTATTGCACCGCCATTTTATTTTCTTCGATCCCTTCAAACTCTATACTGACGAATCCGCCGTATCCCGCGTCTTTTATTATTGACAGGCACTGGAACACAGGCGCGTCACCGTGGCCTATTATCGCCGCCCTTAAATGATTCCCCGCGCGGGTTTTGAAAAAAGCGTTCGGCGGGATTATGCCGTTCCCGCTTTTTCTCTGGAAATCCTTTGCGTGTATATGGAACGCGTAAGGCGCAAGCCGCCCTACAGCCAGTTCAGGCTCCTCGTCCGCGCATAAAAAATTGCCGAAATCAATTAAAACGCCGAAATTTTCATCTGAAACCCCGTTTATTATCTTTTCGACACGCCTGCTCTCCTGGCAGAACTGCCCGTGGTTTTCTATCATCGTCTTTATCCCTTTGGCTTTGGCGTATTCCGTGATTTCTTTGCAGCCTTCGATAATACGGGGCAGGGCGTCGTCAAAACCGCGCTGCTTCCTGTCCTCTTTTTTATATCCGCCCGTAGCGTCGTGCCGAACCCCCGAAACGCCTAAAATTTCCGCTATTTCTATCTCTTTTTTTAATCTTTCGATTTCTTTATCTATATCTCCATCCGAACCGTAAATAAAATCCGCGCCGATTGTATAATTAACTGGGGCAATGCCCTGTTTTTTGCATTCTGCGCTTAATTTTTCCGCGTATTCTTTTTTGCCCGCTCCCTCCGGCGGGTGTATATCCGCGAACTCTATGCCGTCGAAATCCATATCGGCGGCAAGCCCGATTAATTCGAATTCATTAAATTCGCCCGTGCGGACCAAGCCGTTAAAGCTGTATGTGCTTACTGACAGTTTCATAAAATCAAATCCTCATTTCTTTCATAAAATTTAAACAATTTATATCCCTGATTCCTGACTCCTGTCCCCTGCCACTTCTTTTTTAAGCCGATCTTCTCTTATTTTTTCAAGCTCCGCATACATCCGCCTGCTTTTTTCGCCGACCAAATCGTAAAAGAACAGGGGTATTATGTACCCTATGCTCATAAGGCCCGGAAGGATGGTAT
>WREG01000140.1 GCA_009779455.1 Oscillospiraceae bacterium | reverse complement strand
GAAAGAAAAAGGCGTCGAACTTGAAATAGCGCCGATAGCGAAAGACGGGTTTGTTTTTATCACCCACAGGGATAGCCCCGTCGATTCCCTAAGTGTTGAGCAGATTCAGGATATATACTCAGGGAAAATCACAAATTGGAAGGACGCCGGCGGCGATGACCTTACAATCAAGGCCTATCAGCGCGATTATACTGACATTCAAATATTTATGGAACAATCGGTCATGAACGGAATTGAGATGATCCCGCATATTGGGACAACGGCAATTGACGATGTATTCGGGCTTATCGAAGTCACGGAAGAATATGAAAACAGCCCGTCGGGCATAGGCTACGCTTATCGTTACTTTATAAACAATCTCTATAAAAACGACGAAATCAAGATGCTGAAAATCGACGGCGTGGAACCTTCGAACGAAAATCTTATCAGCGGCAAATATCCGTTTTCCACAAATTATTACGCGGTAATGCGCGGCGACGAGCCGGAGGGTTCCCCGGCAAGGCGGCTTCGGGATTTCATGCTTACGCCATCCGGGCAGGATATTGTCGAAATGGCGGGTTATTGCAGGGTTGGTGATTTAAATGAATGAAAGCAAAGCAAGGCATATATCGCTTAGTATCATAAGCGTGCAAATGATTTTGTTAGCCCTTTTTATCCGCTATATTTGGGAAGGCGTATCTTCGCTGTATTATAAAACGCTTTCCCCGTCCGTTTGGCTTTTCGCGGACGTTTTCATCTTTTTGGCAATAGGCGTGTTTTTATTGCTGTCCGTGTATTATAAGCCCATGTTTTATGTTTTAACCGCGGCGACAGTTTCCATCGGGCTTTTTTATCTGATAAAATATTGGTATCATATTATCGTTTCCGCCATAAAATTCGGCTCTGACTATGATATTATTATCGGAATGGTATTGCTGATAATTGTTTTATTATGTTTCGCCCCGCATATGTTTTATTATGTTGCAAGGCTTCGTCCGAAAAAGCAAAAAAGCTGATAAAAGTTAAAAATAATCGAGGGAGGTCATAACCTTGCGCCATCTGATCGACATAACCGATTTAAGCCAGCCGGAGCTGGATTCCCTTTTGGATCTGGCGTCGGAGATCATCGAAAACCCGGGGAAATGCGCCGATGCCTGCAAAGGGAAAAAGCTCGCGGCCCTGTTTTTCGAGCCGAGCACGCGCACGCGGCTCAGTTTCGAGGCCGCAATGCTTGATTTGGGCGGCTCCGTGATAGGCTTTTCCGACGGCGGTTCCAGTTCCGCCGCGAAAGGGGAGAGCGTGGCGGATACCGTCCGCACCGTGGGCTGTTACGCCGATATTATCGCAATGCGTCACCCGAAGGAGGGCGCGCCTTTGCTGGCATCACGCCACGCGGGCGTTCCCGTCATAAACGCCGGGGACGGCGGTCACAACCATCCGACCCAGACACTTGCGGATTTACTGACGATAAAGCGCGAAAAGGGGAGGCTCGGCAGCCTTAACATAGGCTTCTGCGGCGACCTGAAATTCGGCCGCACCGTGCATTCCCTGATAACCGCCCTGTCGAGGTACGAGGGCATAGCATTGACGCTCATATCCCCGAAGGAACTGCCCGTACCCGAATATTTGAAAGCGTCCGTCATCGAAAAGAACAATATGCCGTTCACCGAAACGGTGGACATGGAAGCCGCCCTCCCGGAGCTTGACATACTCTATATGACGAGAGTACAAAAGGAGCGGTTCTTCAATGAGGCCGACTACATACGCCTGAAAGACCGCTTTATCCTCGACGCGTACAAAATGAAAAACGCCCGCCCCGATATGTCCGTCATGCACCCCCTGCCGAGGGTCAACGAAATCTCGGTCAAAGTGGACGACGACCCCCGCGCCTGCTATTTCAAGCAGGTTTTGAACGGGAAGTTTATCAGGATGGCCTTAATTTTAACACTTTTGGAGGTGCTTTCATGAACGTTGACGGAGTAAACAGCGGAATAGTGCTGGACCACATACAGGCGGGGAAAAGCATGGCGATTTACCGCTACCTTCATCTGGACAAGCTTGAATGCTGCGTGGCTATCATCAAAAACGTAAAAAGCGGGAAGCTTGGGCGGAAGGATATCATAAAAATCGACGCGGAGCTGCCGATGAACCTTGACGTGTTGGGGTATATCGACCCGAATATCACGGTCAATGTAATAAAAAACGGCGAGATTGCCGAAAAAAAGCGGCTTGACCTGCCGCGTGAGCTTGTGAATATCCTGCACTGCAAAAACCCCCGGTGCATAACCTCGGCAGAACAGGAGATCGACCATATTTTCCGCCTTGACGACCTTGAAAAGCAGATTTACCGCTGCGTCTACTGCGAGACGAAAAGCAAAGAATAATTTGAGGATACAAAATTGCAGGGGCGATTATTAATCGCCCGCAATTGTTTCAATTATCTGATTTGTATTTAAATATTTTTGCTGACAATAACCTGCACCCAGCAGCCCCCGATTTCCTCCTCGTATTTTTTCTTCAGCTTTTTGTCTAAAAGTGAAACGTTCAGCCAGAGCTGGTTTACATACCCTTCGTACACGCCGGAGCCGGTGACCTCATAATTATTATATTGTTCGTTAAAGGTTTTCAGTTCGTCTACGCTGTATTTTAGGGACTGAATCAATGTTTTGCCGATATAGCCCAGTTTCGCGTAAAATTCTTCCTCGCCCTCGCCTATGCCCAACACGACGCCTGTATAACCGAGTTTTTTTGCCCTCTTTTCCAATTCGGCAAAAAGGGCTTCAAATATGCCCGTGTTCCTATATTCCTCAAGCACCCCTTCATGCACAGTCACGTATCTGCCGTCTTCCGCAAACCCGAATGTGGCGGCGCAGATTTTATCGCCGTCTTTCGCGTATAAAAGCAAATCCGGGTCTTTCGCAAACTGTTTTCCCCACCATTTCAGCCCGCATTTTTCGTCGCTTTCGGCGTCAGCTGCCGTCATTGGATGGCCGGGGTAGACGGTTTTGAAAAAATCCAGCCCATTTGCTAATTCTTCGATATTTTTTACATTGCCTATAAACATATTAATCCCCGCTTTCTTAATATTATTTTTATAAACGCTTGGCGAACAGCCGAAAACGCTTTGAAAAGCTTTGTAGAACCCCGCCTGCGTTTCATAGCCGTAATCAAGCGCGATGTCGTACAGTCTTCGCCCCGTGTAAAATTCGCCGGCGGCTGAATACAATTTTTTCCTGCGTATATATTCCATTACCGGGACGGATGAATATGCTTTAAAGATTTTATATATATGCTGAGGCGAATACCCCGCGATTTCCGCTATTTCGTCAAGCGTTATTTCGTCTTTTATATGCCCGTCGATGTATTTTATTATCTTTTCATATTCCACCAAATTATAAAGCACTCCCGGTTGTTTATTTTGCGGCCGTTGAATACAGGTTCTTAATTATAGCATAACGAAATAAAATATCTTTTCCGTTTTTATCGAGTTTCAGGATTGACAAAATCTTATAAAATATGATAGAATATGCTTGTAGATGAGGAACCTCATTTTTATGGATGAAAAAATAGGCGGCGGCTTCGAGTACCAACGCGAGTGGGAAGGAGGCTGAAGTTTTAACTCTCGTTGGAATAATACGAGAGGAGAAATTGTTATTTTGGAATTAGTGATACTTGGTGTCATACTTATTTTCGTGTATGCGATCATTATTGCAATAAAGAAGTAACCCGCCTAGTAGCTTAGGCGGGTTATGTTGCTTTGGATGTAAACCCAATGAAGTTGCCGTCTATTGGCTCCTCATCTGCATTTATTATAACAGTTTTAAAACTGGCTGTCAAGGGGTTTTTGAAATGACTTCAAAAGAGCGCGTTTATGCCGCAATAAACCATATAAAACCCGACCGGACGCCACGTTTTGTCTGGCTCGGCGCGGGTACGGCAAAAAACCTTTGCGAAAGGCTCGGCATATCCCCTTTGGAGCTTCAAATTAAAATAGGGAACGACATTCTGCAGACGTGGCTTTCGATAAACGGCGAAATGGAGCGGGACGTGCCCCAAGGTGCGGAATTCACTGACGAATGGGGCATAACCTGGAAGCGTGACGGGTATTACAATATGGTCGTGAACCATCCTTTACAGGGCAAAGACGCTGATTTTATTAAAAATTACAACCTTCCCGACCCTTTGCGCGGGGACAGGTTTGCATATTTCGATTTCCTTAAAAGGGAGTACGGAAACGAATATTTCATAGGCGCGGACGTTTCCGGCGTGCTGTTTGAACCCGCGTGCCATTTGCGGGGCATGGAAAACGTTATGATGGACCTGGCATACGGCGACGGGGCCATAGACATCCTGCTCGACAGGCTCATGGGGTTTTGCGTAACCCTTTCAAAGGAATGCATAAAAAGGGGCGCGGACTGGGTATGGCTTGGCGACGATTTGGGCTCCCAGAAGGGCCTGATGATGTCGCCGGATATGTGGCGGCAGTATTTCAAGCCCCGCATGAAGCGAATCATAGGCGAATTGAGGGCTTGCAAAAATGACGTGATAATCGCCTACCACTCCTGCGGCAGTATGCACCCCGTCATAGCCGGCCTCGCGGAAATCGGCGTAAACGTGCTGAACCCCATACAGGAAAGCGCCGCCGGGATGGACCAGGAGCGGATAAAAAAGGAATTCGGCGATAAACTGACACTGATGTGCGGATTGGACACTCAGCAATTCCTGATAAACGCGTCCGCCGAAGAAATAAAGCGGAAAACGGCTGAAAAAACCGAAAAACTGGGGTATGACGGGGGCTTTATACTGGCTGCGTCCCACAGCATCCAGCCGGATACGCCGCTGGAGAATATAGAGGCGTTTGTCGATTACGCCGGGACGCTGTTATAATACAATTCGTCGGGGCATATGTCAATCCCTCCGGCCCATTCAATTGATATCGGGCTTATTTTTACGGAATTAAAAACCGGCAAAGATTTAAGCGGCGAAAAAAATTTGTCGTTTAAATAAGGCTCGACATTAAATATGCGCTGTTCGTTATTGTCAAAAGTAATGAGCAGTTTATATTTTTCAAGCGGTTTAACGCCGACAGGGTAATAGCTTTCCAAAATCAGCCCTCCAAACCTTTGATTTTCAAGATTTCGCTGTTTTCGTTAAGCGCGGTCCAAGCGGCGTTGATTTCATCCTCACGCAGCGCAACCCATGCTTCGACAAATTTTTGCTGTTTCCGGGGGAGTTTCCCTGCTAATATCTCGCCGTCAGCGGCGATCGACATTTTATCGCCCGCGAACACCGCGTGAACGTGCGGTTTGTTATGCGGGCTGTTTTTCTCTTTAAACATATATATCAGCACGCCGTAAAAATTTGAAATTAAAGGCATATCCATCATCTCCATATTAAATTCATTTTTAGTATAGCATATTTTTATATGCAAATCAACAAAACGGCATTAAAAAATAAATTTATCATTGCAAAATCCCCGCTGCCATATTATAATGGTAGCGGAATTTTATTTTGAAAGGATTGGATTTTTGTGCAAAAGGCGTTTAAGGGCTTGGTTTCGGTTGTTTTGGCGGCTGTGATGGTTGCGGGGGTTGGGCCGGTTGGGCTGTTTTCGGTTAGGGCGGAGGCGGCGGGAACTGTGAAAACGG
>WREG01000139.1 GCA_009779455.1 Oscillospiraceae bacterium | reverse complement strand
TAGCCTCCGCGATTTCTTGGCTTTTTGCCCGTTCCCGTGATGCTCTCTGCCGAAAACTTCCGAAGCTTAGGCTTTCTGCACAACTTGTTTTTCCGGGTTATTAAAAATGGGGGAAGTCAAGTTAAAATTTTATTGACAAAAATTAAGAAAGCTAATATAATGGTATCATAACAAATAGAAATGGAAAGCCAATGCGGTATATTGTTTCACAACAATTAATTGATGATATACTTGAAAATGAACTCAAGGGTTATTCTTTCCCCGTTAAACCTGCCTACAACCCGCGAATGCGC
Source organism: Oscillospiraceae bacterium (assembly GCA_009779455.1). Lineage (GTDB taxonomy): Bacteria > Bacillota > Clostridia > Oscillospirales > Acutalibacteraceae > WREG01. The sequence continues at coordinate 5,337 of WREG01000139.1, read as the reverse complement.
GCCAACGGCAGAACTGTCGCGGTATTCCATCCGTGGGGACAGATAAAACAGATAAAAGCAATTGAAGTCGGGAAGCAGGACAGCCCCGACAGGAAATTTCTTGTGGATACGTTGTTGCATGAATATTTAGAAGCAGAAATATTTATAAAACAATATGACGAGCCTTTTTATAATAAACTAAGTAAATCCGGGGATTATAACCGCCATAAATGGATAAACTTTAAAATAGACGAATTTTTTAACGGATTGGAGGGGCAACAATGAGTTGGGATGACATTGAGGACATAATTTTTGACGGAACGGAAGAACAAATAGGTGCTGTTAGCTGTCCCGAATGCAACGGGGATTTAAAATTGTCATATTTCCCGCTGACAAAAAATATTGAGATACGCTGTTTGGATTGCAAAACGGTGGTAAGGGAAAACGGGGTGTGCGAAGAACCGAAATTCGCTTCGCTTGGCATAAAAAAAGCGGTATAACATTATCAAAAATGATTGATTTTCCAAAGAAGCAGGGCGGACGCGAATCCCCCTGTTTTTATTTTATACCCGCATTTACCCAAACAACTCCGAATGAGAGCCCGTGCGCGTCGCGGTCAGTATCAAATCGCCTTTGTTTATGGCGTAAATCACTCCCCATCATCTTCCGCGTCAATATCCGCGTTCATTTCCGCGACGCTTTTATAACTTTTCACTGTCATCATCCTCATTTTCTAAATCCGCATAAAATTCTTCAAGCGACGAATAAGATTTTGTTTGTATCTTCCCCGCCATGATATCATTCGCCTCCCGTATCGCGGCCTCGGTTTCCGCGTTGTATCGCGGCCGGCGCAGCTCAAAGGGCAGGCCGCCCACAAGCAGGGACTGTCGCAGGAACATCATCACCGCGTCCGTTACCGTGATGCCGAACATCGCGAACAATTCCTCCGCCCCTGTTTTTGTCTCAGGGTCAATGCGGATATGCAAATCAGCGGTTCTTGCCATGATTATTACCTTCCTTTCAATGAAACTATAACATATTATACCCTAATGCGAACACAAACGCAACATAAAAATAAAAATTAAAGACGGATAAGCCTTGAATTCTGATATGATCTACTATTAAGGGAATAGCGACGGCAATATTTCCGCAATTTTCCCCTCGATAAGAACGGCGGCGTTTTTTACGGCGAAATTCAAATCCATGCCGCGCGTCTTTATAGGGTACGCGGCCTTTATATTCATTGCTTCAAGCTCCGCGTCCGTTATATCCGCGCTTCCGCAGACCGCTATCACCTTTGCGCGCCCGGCCCTTCTGCCTATCCCTGAAACCGCTTTGCCGAAAGCGCTTTGGGCGTCGAGGCTGCCTTCGCCCGTTATTATCAGGTCGGCGTTTTCCGCCTTTTTATCGAAACCCGCTATGTCGAGGATAATGTCTATCCCGCTTTTTATTTCCGCGTCAAACAGCGACAGGAAGATAAGGGGTGCGCCCCCGGCCGCGCCCGTGCCGGGGGCGTCCCGCACGGCTTTTCCCGTGGTTTTTTCCAGCATATCCGCAAAATGCGAGAGGTTTTTGTCGAGCAGCCTTATGCCGTCCGCGTCCGCCCCTTTTTGCGCGGCGAAGACACGGGCCGCGCCGTTTTTCCCGCAAAGCCTGTTTTTCACGTCGCAGGCGAGGGCGAATTTTATGTCCCGCGCCTCTTTTAAAAGCCCGCCTGTGTCAATATAAGCGATTTCACCCAGATTCCCTCCGGACGGGAATATTTTGCGCCCTTTTTCATCATAAAATTCTGCCCCCAAGGCGTTCGCCAGCCCCGCGCCGCCGTCGTTTGTTGCGCTGCCGCCCAGCCCTAGGATTATTGCGCTGAAGCCCTTTAAAACCGCTTCCTTTATCTGCATACCCACGCCGAAAGTGGTTGTCAAGAGGGGGTTCCGCCCAGTTTCGGGTATGACAGTCAACCCTGCCGTTTTAGCGAGTTCAATCACGGCGGTTTTCCCGTCAAGGGACAGGAAATCGCTTTCCATATCCTCAAAAAGGGCGTTTTTCGCGGCCGTTTTGACATATTCCCCGCCGAACGCGCTGCAAACCGAGCCGCAAAAGCCCTCCCCGCCGTCCGCGACGGGTATTTTTATTATTTCAGCGTAAGGGCAGGCCCTTCTTATCCCTTTTTCGAGGGCGGCTATGACTTCAAGGCTTGACAAACTGCCTTTGAAGGAATCGGGGGCTAATATTATTTTCATTATAATATATGTTGCGGGAGGGCACGAGGCCCTCCCCTACGGCCTGAATCCTCAAATTGCTATTGTGTCGCCGGTTGCCGCCCCGGCGTCGCCGAGGGCTTTTTTCGCCGCGTCAAGCTCCGCTTTTATATGGCCGACAAAGGCGTTGATGTCCGTGGAATGGAGGAAGATGTTCATGCCGCATTGCGCCCATTTTATCTCCTGCTCAAGGCCGAAGCTGTAGTGGTTGCCCACGGATTTGCCCGCGCCCCTTGTGATGTCGATAATGCGCTTTATCATGTCGTCGTAAACGGGGCTGCCCCACTGCTCGGGGATTCCCATATTCACCGACAGGTCGTGGGGGCCTATGATGACGCCGTCAACCTCGTCGAAATCCAGCAGCTGCGGCAAGTTGTTCACCGCCTCGACGCTCTCTATGTTCAAAAACAGCGCTTTGTCCCTGTTTTTGCCTTCGATGAAGGCCGCCGTCTCTTTTGTGAGGCCCTCTTTATTGAAAAGCGCGTCCTCCAGCGCCTTCCCTTTGAGGGGGCGGTACTTCACGGCTTTTATAAGGGATATGACCTGCTCGACGGTTTCGGTATACGGGGCCATTATGCCGCAGGCCCCCGCGTCGAGGGCTTTGCATATTTCCAGCGGCTCGTAGCTCGGCACCCGCACCAGCGGGGCCGTCCCGGCGGCTTCGCAGCCAACGCACATATAGGCAAGCTCCGCGCGGTCTATGGGTATATGCTCCGTGTCGATAAAAACGAAATCCGCGCCCGTCTTGGCGTATTCCCTTATCCAGACGGGGCTTGTGGAGGCTGCCATGGTGCCGTAAAGGCGCCTGCATTCCTTGACGGCGGCTGCGAATTCTAGGCTTTTCATATGTTTTCGGTCTCCTTTTTTAAATTATTTACCTTATTCTGAATATCTGAAAGCGCTTTTTTATACGGGCGGACGCGCCCGTCTTTTTCGGCTTCTAGCCCTTCATCCAAAAGATGGAGCAATTCATCTATTTCCGCAAAAGCTTCTTCAAGGAAGCAGACATTGCCGCTTTCCGTATCTTTTATTCCTTCTTCTAATTTTTGTATTAAATCTTCCCTGCTTTTTATTATTAAATCGGGAGGAGCATCAACAGGCATAATTTTACATCTTCCTTTTTGTTTTTTATTATACCATAATTTTTATCGTTTTAAATCTTAACATTCTGTAAACAATCTCAAAATATATTGAAAATAATGTTAAAAAGGCTTAAACTGATGCTGTATAAAAATAGAAAATGGAAGGACGGTTATTTCAATGAAAACAGGTGTAAAAAAGCTTATATCGACTGCGCTTGCGCTGATAATGCTGTTCGGCTTGTTCGCAATAATCCCGTTCACAGCGAACGCGGCGGGGCCGGTCTGCAAAATCGGGAATGTGAATTATGACACGCTGGAGGAAGCGGTGGCGGCCGTGCCGGAAAATTCGGATGTTACGACAATAACGTTTTTAAGCAGCATAGTCTGCCCCGACGGCTTGGTTGTTGACAATAAAAACATAACTTTTGATTTCGGCCTGTTCAATACGCTGACCCTTGAGGGCGATCTAATTATTCGCGGTGAGCCTAAAAGGCCAATATTAGATTTATGGGGAGCAACATATAACGTGACATTCAATGGCAACATCATTTTATTAAATAACGCGAAAATTGAAAACGGTAAATGTTTTACTTTAATAAAAGGAAATATAACCGCTAATTCCCATGATATCGACGCACCTGCTGTTTGTGGCGTAGGTACGAATAATCAAATTGAACAACCTTTAACAATTGATGGTAATATCACCACATCTGGAATTGGCGTTTTTGCCTCGTCAGGTTTTATAGATTATATTACCGGCACCGTTTACGCTGAATGTTCAATGCTTGTAAAAGGTAACATTAAATCAACAGGCATAGGTGTCAAAGCTACAGGCGGAGCAGTTATTCAAGGAAATATAACCTCATTAAGCACAGGGATTTATATCTATAATAACGGATATGTACGCGTTAAAGGCACGGGCAACGTAAAAGCATCCGATATCGGAGTTGAAATTGAGAATACAGGCAGGGCCGACATAAAAGGCAATATCAGCGCTCCTACATACATTAAGATTCAAGGCGATATATATACTGCCAAAGACTATATATCAACAAGTAAATATTTATCAGGCGACGGTCGCTATACATATGCGAATTCTTTTGAAAACCCGGAAGCCGCTGTCCATGTTGGCATTTATTACCCGCCGAATAATATTTTCGGGTTAATATTATTAATGTGGGTATGGTTCCTCAGCAGGTTTGGAATAGTATGGTAATATTTAAACAAATTATATTGAAAAGAGAACGTCCGACCGGGCGTTCTTTTTGTTTTACTATAATTTAATCAAAAAGAACACGTTTTCGTTGTGCGAATTGTTCTCTCTGTGCACTTTACGCACCCCGTAGGGGCGGGCCTCGTGTCCGCCCGTGATGACAGCTATAAAATTTAATATAGCCATAAAAAAATTTAAAATCATGCGAAAGGGCGGACACGAGGCCCGCCCCTACGGGGTTGATTTTGACCGTCAGCCGCTATTTGCCAAATACCGCTTGCAAAAATTATCAATAAGTTGTATAATATTTAATAATGTTTTAATTTTCATAAAAGGACGGGTTGTTATGCCACAGAAAAAAGCCAGCAAGGCTATGATCCTCACGGTTGGCGCGGTAAAATCCTATATGCTGAGGAAGGGTAAGAAGCTTTACAAGGCCTCCCCGGCGTCCCCTATTCCCAAGGCGGCGTTTGACTGCATAAACGCTCCGAAATCGGAATATTTTACGGTGGGCTTCGCCAAAACCGACGTCATGCCAGATGATATCCCTAAGAAAAAGTATTATGTTGCCGGGTATTCGGCCTGGAACCCGGCGAAAGAGGTTCTGGACCCAATGACGGCCAGCGCCATATACATCGACGACAATTCAGGGCGCGGCGGCGTGGTTTTCGTCTCCGTTGACAGCGTGGGGCTTTCGAGCTACGACGTGAAAATCGCGAGGGACAACCTGGTGGGGTTCGTCAAAGAGACGGGCTGCCGCTCGGTGAACGTCATGACCACACACAACCACGCGGGCATCGACACT
>WREG01000138.1 GCA_009779455.1 Oscillospiraceae bacterium | reverse complement strand
TGGACTTTCAATATTTCCTCCCTGCCGCGTATATCGGGGTACCCGACCGTGACCTGGCGGTCGAACCTTCCGGGCCGGAGCAGCGCGGGGTCCAAGATATCCGGGCGGTTGGTCGCGGCCATTATAATGACGCCCTCATTGACGCCGAAGCCGTCCATTTCCACAAGGAGCTGGTTCAGGGTCTGTTCCCTTTCGTCATGCCCGCCGCCCATGCCGGCGCCCCTGTGGCGCCCCACGGCGTCGATCTCGTCGATGAAAACTATGGACGGCGAATTTTTCTTCGCGGTATCGAAAAGGTCGCGCACCCTTGAAGCGCCGACGCCTACATACATTTCTACGAAATCCGAGCCGGAAATCGAGAAAAACGGCGCGTCGGCCTCCCCTGCCACAGCCCTTGCCAAGAGGGTTTTCCCCGTGCCGGGAGGGCCCACAAGCAATACGCCTTTAGGTATACGTGCGCCTAGATCGTTGAATTTCAGCGGGTTTTTAAGGAATTCCACGATTTCGCGCAGTTCCTCTTTTTCTTCGTCGGCCCCCGCCACGTCGTCAAAAGTGGTTTTGCGTTTTTCGTCCTTCCCGTGCTTGACGCGCGCCTTGCCGAAACTTATCGCCCTGTTGGACTCGCTCATCAGGGACTGGTTGGTTTTCCTGAAAAAGAAGAAAATGGTGGCCAGCAATACCCCTATCATTAAAATCGTGGGAAGAAGGCTCGTAAGCCACGAATTCGCGCTCCCTTTCTGCAGGTCGTATTTTATCTGGTTGTCAGGGTTGTCCTTATTATAATTTTTGATTGTTTCATTTATATCCCCGACAAACATATTGACGTTGGGGACCATGTATTTTTCTTCCTTCGCGTCCTCTCCGTCCGCAAACTTCTTATATTTTAATTCCCCGCTGCTTAAATTCAAAGTAAAGCTTGATACCTCATTGTTTTCAAACATACCCACAATATTATAGTATACAAGCTTTTCCTGTTTGGCGGGGCTTTGGGTGAAGAAATAAATTACCCCCATAAGCATAACGGGAATAAGAAGATAGGGTATAGCCTGCTTCCATTTATCGTTATTCAAAAATTGTTCACTCCTTATAAAATATGTTACCCAAATATATAAAATTTAAATCAAATATATTTCTGATTTTAATACGCCCACATAAGGCAGGTTTCTGTATTTTTCCGCGTAGTCAAGCCCGTAGCCGACTACGAATTCGTCCGGGATTATAAAACCGGTGTAATCGGCTTTAATATCCGTCTGCCGCCTCTCCGGCTTGTCGAGAAGGGTGCAGATTTTAATGCTTTTCGGGTTTCTCGAACGGAGCAGCCCTGATAAATGCGACAACGTTTTGCCGCTGTCTAAAATATCCTCAACAAGAAGTATATCAAGGTTTTCAATATTAATGTCAAGATCCTTGATTATCTTTATGGCCCCTGAGCTTACGGAATCTTTGCCGTAGCTTGAAACCGCCATAAAATCTATGCCGCATTCGATTTTTACCGCCCGCATCAGGTCGGCCATAAATACGACGGCGCCTTTCAGCACGCTTACAAGAAGCAGGTTTTTCCCCGCGTAGTCCGCTGATATTTTTTCGCCGAGCCATGTTACCTTATCTTTGATTTCGGCTTCCGTCAGAAGAATCTCTTTTACGTCATCATGTATTGCCATAATTCCTAACTTCCAAAAAAACAAATTTCTTTGTATTATTATCTATTTTAACACGCTCGTCAATACCGAACCCCTCCACCCAAAAAACACCGTTGCAGTCAGCAAGCATCAAAAGCCCTTCCCTTTCCTCCGGGGGTATTTTTTTCTCCGAAAACAGTTTTTTCAGCGGCTTGGTGCATTTATGCCCGTACCGGGCGAATTTATCGCCCGGCAAACGGTTCCTCAAAATAACGCGCCCGTATAATTTATCACAATCTATCGTATTTGAAAAGGCTTCTTTACTTATATTTCTTAAATTATTTCCAATTTCTTCATTTTTAACGGTAAAATCAACTTTTTTACTGCCGATTTCAATCGAATTGCTGAAATCTTCTATAATATGGCTGATTTTGGGCTTTTCAAGGGGGCTGCCCTTCAGGAAAAGAAACTTTCCGTCGCTGCATATGATATGCCCGCCTGAAACGGTTACCGAGCCGCCGCTTTCCATGATTTCGTCGATTTTTTCGATATGCTTGAATTCGAGAACCGCCCCGGTCAAATTGCCGCCAATTATGCTTATGATTCTGCGCCTTATGGATATGTGCATATTCAACAGAATATTTATGTTATACTTATCATTAATAAACAATTTATCGCTTATTATGTGGGCTTCTGCGTTTAAATATTCCTCATCGGCTTTTAGCGCTTCCTGACAGCGATAAAGGGATGAATAAAAGCTGCCGTTTATTTTTTCGATTTCCGGCATGATTATGTTTCTTATGGCATTTCTGCGGTAGCTGTTGTCAAAATTTGTGCTGTCGTTTACAAAATCAAGCTTTTTTTCGCGGCAGTATTCGAGGATCTCCTTCCTCTCGCAAAAAATGAGAGGCCGTATGATGTTCCCCCTGACGGGCGGTATGCCCGTCAGCCCTTTCAGCCCGCTCCCCCTAAAAAGATTCAGAAAAAACGTCTCCGCGCTGTCATTCTGGTTATGGGCCGTGGCGACCAGCGCGCCTGAAAAAAATTCTTTAAAGATATTATAGCGCGCGTTTCTCGCGCACTCCTCAAGCCCTGCGGAAGCGGCCTTTGCCATTTCCGGTATGTTTTTTTTATAAACCTCAAGGGGGATATTTCTCTTTTCACAGAAACTTCTTGCAAAAACTTCGTCGCGGTCGGCTTCCTCGCCGCGTATCATATGGTTCACATGGATGGCGGAAAGTCTGATGTTTAAATTTTCCGCGTTCTCGTATAAAAAATTTACAAGGGCCGTCGAATCCGCGCCGCCTGAAAAAGCGGCGGCGACATGGGCGCCGGGATACAGCATGTCATATCTTTTTATCGTATCGATAATTTTATTTTCAATATTAATCATCGTATTCCTTTGCGATTCCGCTGAACAGGGTGAAATCCGGGTTCCAGTTGAGTTTTATGCCGGCCGTGGGGCCGTGGCGGTTCTTCTGCACAAGCACATCGGCGACGTTTATGTTCAAATCCTCCGCCTTGTCGTCGCTGTCCGCGTAATAATCCTTCCTGTAAAGCATCATGACGATATCCGCGTCCTGCTCGATGGAGCCGGATTCCCTTAGGTCCGAAAGCTGCGGCTTGTGGGATTTCCCCCTTGCCTCCGTACCCCTGGCAAGCTGGGCGGCCACGACGACCGGGATGTTCAGGTCTTTTGCCATCAGTTTAAGGCTTCGGGTTATTTCCGAGACCTCCTGCACCCTGTTGTCGGTCCTTACGGAGGATTTCATGAGCTGGAGGTAGTCAACAAAAACGCAGTCAACGTTTTTTAGGCGGCGGACCCGCGCCTTCATTTCGGGAACCGTAATATTAGATGTGTCGTCGAAATAAAGCTCGCAGCCGTGGAGGAAAACCGACGCCTGCGTTAAAATATTCCACTCCTCGGGTGAAAAATTCCCTGTCCTCATCTTCGTGGTTTCAATTCTTGCTTCCGTAGCGAGGACTCTTTGAGCCAGCTGTTCTCTAGACATTTCCAATGAAAAAAACGCTACTTTTTTATTGTTTATCGCTATATTTCTTGCTACATTTAATACAAAACTGGTTTTTCCCATTGCCGGGCGCGCGCCTATCAATACGAGGTCTGAGCGGTTAAGCCCCGATATAACCCTGTCAAGGTCCGCAAACCCTGTCGAAAGCCCCAGGAAATCTTTCTTGTTTTCAGAGGTTATCTGCCCCAAGCGTTCATATACCGCCGGGAATATATCTGCAAGCTTGACAGGCCCGGAAACAGACCTCCCCTGCCGGATATCATAAATCCGCTGCTCCGCGTTGTCGAGAAGCTCGTCCGCCGTTTTGCCCTCGTCCTCCGCGTTATCCTGAATTTCGCGCGAAACTAGGATAAGGGCGCGGATAAGGTGTTTTTCCTTGATAATATTGGCATAAAGCTCGACGTTCGCCGTGGTGGGGACGGTCTGTGAAAGCTCAAAAAGATACGTTTTGCCGCTCTCGTCGTCATATACCTTGTCGGCCTTCAGCGCGTTAAGCACCAAAAGCGGGTCAATCCTGCCGCCCTGCAGGGAATCAAGGCTCAGCATGGTGGCGAATACCGCTTTGTGCTGGGCTAAATAAAAATATTCTGGCTTGACCAGCATCGCGACCTGCGAAAGGCAGGCGGGATCCAATAATACCGAACCCAAAACCGCCTGCTCCGCCTCTATGCTGTAGGGCAAATTCAACCCGTCGTATAAAATCTTGTCCATTTTGCTCCTTTATGTATTTATATGTACAATTTCTTTTTGTAGGCGGGACGCCGAAACGGCGCCCCCTACATTATGCTGGTATTTAGCATTTCAACCGCGTTTTGAATCTGCAAATTAGTAATGTTTTCGCCGCTTGCGATGCGTGCAAGCTCCCGCGCCCTCCCGTCAAAATCAAGGGGCGTAACACTTGTGTATGTTTTGCCCTTTTTGGCGTTTTTTTCAATCAGCAAATGCCTATCAGCATGAGCGGCAATTTGTGCCAGATGCGTGACACAGAGCACCTGCCGGTTTTTCGACGCCTCTTTAAGCTTCATGGCCACCTTGCCGGCCGCCCTTCCGCTGACGCCGCTGTCCACTTCGTCAAAAATCAGGGTTCCGATACGGTCTTTTTCCGAAAAAACGTTTTTTATGGCGAGCATTATACGCGCCAATTCGCCGCCTGAAGCCGTTTTTGACAGGGGTTTCGGTTTTTCGCCCGCATTGGCGGAAATATAGAACTCCACATAATCCGCTCCGTTTTCGCATAATGGCACGGCTTCTTGCCTGACTTCAAAAACAACGCCGGGCATATCAAGGAAAGCAAGCTCGTTTTTTATCTTTTTAGCGAAATCCGCCGCCGCTGTTTTCCTTTGCTTGCTTAGTTTTTCCGCATAATTTTCGGCCTGTTTCGTAACTTTTTCGAGTTCTTTTTTATATTCAGCCACCGTTTCGTCCGAAAAATTGATTTCATCAAGCTCTTTTTTTGCGCTTTCAAGGAATATTAACATTTCTTCTTCTGTTTCTCCGTATTTTTTAGACAGCCTATATAAAAGGTCAAGCCTTTCATCAATATCCGCAAGCTCATCCTCCGAAAAGCTTACGGATTCGGACATTTCCCTTAAATCGGTAAAAATATCCGCTAGATTATACGAAATGTCCGTCAATGACGCGCTTAGGTGTTCAAGCGAGGGCATATGCTCCGCCGCCGCCGCGATATTTTCGGCCGCCACGGACACAAGGGCGTTTGCCCCCGTAAAATCGTCGCCGCCGCTTAATGCGTTTAAAGCGGCGCTGAAACAGCTTATTATCTTTTGAGAATTTTGATATACGCTTTTAAGCTCGGCAAGGTCATCCTTTTCGCCCGGTTTTATGTCGGCCATTTCCAATTCGCCGATTTGAAAGCTCAAAAGGTCGATTTTTCTGTTTTTATAAGCTTCGTCAAGGTTTAATTCGCGTATCTTTTCTTTCAGAAACCGCATTCTGTCAAACGCGTCAATATATTTAAATAAAACTTCTCTGTCGGGGAGCAGCCTGTCAATAATCCCTATATGCTTTTCAGGGGTCATAAGCTCCTGGTTGTCAGACTGCCCGTGAATGTTTATAAGCGCGCCGCCGACGGCTTTCAGCATCGAAACCGTGGCGGAACCGCCGTTTATCCTGCAAACATTTTTCCCGTCTTTTAAAATGACGCGT
>WREG01000137.1 GCA_009779455.1 Oscillospiraceae bacterium | reverse complement strand
TTACACGAATTTGCTTCGCAAAACGGATAAAACTTCTGCCCGTCATCAAAAATGCGGGTATTAGAATGAAAAATAAATTTTTCATTCATTTGGAAAGCAGTAACATTGCATTGTGATACTGTATGGAGGCTTTTATTTTATGAGAAGTTCGCGAAGCTCCGCGCCGGTTAAAAAAAATGTTAAAAAGAAAAATGATTATATAGTCCGTTTGCTCACTTTCCAGTTTTTTGTCTGCCTTTTAATATACGTTTTAGTGTTCTTATCGGTGCGGGCGGGCAGCGGCGCGTTTGTACAGCTAAGGGATGAGTATAAGAGGCTGACAAAAACGGATATGTCCGTCGGCGAGCTGATAGACGCCCTTAACGGCGGCCTTTTTATGCCTGCGGCGGAAAACGGGGCTTTTAACGATAATTCAAACAATGATGAAACCCCGGAAGCTGACAATGAGCCTGAAAATTTCGGCGGCGTGCTTGAAGAATTCCACGGCGAAGAAACCGGCGCGGCTTCCTCTGAAAATCTGGATTTTTTGGATTTAAGGGACGGCGGGGAAATCAAGACTTCCCTTTTAGCCTATTTGTCGGCGGAAAAGCTTATTTTGCCGGTAAGCGGCAGAATGTCGTCAGGTTTCGGCCTGAGAGCCGACCCTATTACGGGCAGGCAGGAATTTCATTCGGGCGTCGATATCGCCTGCCAAACGGGGACAAGCGTGACAGCCGCTAAAAGCGGCACTGTGGAAAGCACGGGCCAGGACGGGGCGAGGGGCAAGTATGTGCGGATAGACTGCGGGAATTCAATTATAAACTGTTATTACCACTGTTCCAAAATACTGGTCAAAAAAGGGGACGAAGTAAAATCGGGCGACGTTATCGCAAAATCCGGCAACACCGGCAGGTCAACGGGGCCGCATTTGCACTTTGAGATACAGATAAACGGCGAATCGAAAAACCCGCTGCCGCTTTTAGAGGGGCTAGGGGGCAGGGGTTAGGGATTATAGGGGCAAGCTTATATGTTTGCCCGATATTTTTATATGAATTTTAAAGTAAGGGACATATACTTTACAATCAATTTTTCGGCTGCGGCAGGGCTTTGTATATTGTTGGGATTGAAAAACAGCAGCGCCGTATTGGCCGCCGCAGTCTGCGCGCTTGCCCACGAGTTTTCTCATATAATATGTTTAACAGCCTTCGGCGAAAGGCCGAAAGCTGTTAAGATTTACATATTCGGGATAAAAATCGAAAGAAGGAAGCCGGACAGGCTCTCTTATTTTAAAGAGGGCATAGTATCCTTCGCGGGACCCCTGATTAACCTTGCGCTTTACATATCGCTTTCCGCCGCCGGGTACTTTTTTAAATATAAAGGTCTTCAGCCTTACATCATGACGAATCTCGCGTTTTTCATTTTCAACCTGCTGCCTATAAGGCCCCTGGACGGCGGGCGCGGGCTGTATCACCTTTTAGCCGCGAAACGCCCTGAAGAAACGGCGAGAAAAATCACCGATCTGGCAGGTTACGCCGTACTGCCGCCCCTCTCTTTCGCGGGGTTTCTCCTGCTTGTGGCCGGCGGGTATAATTTTACGCTTTTGGCGGTGTGTGTTTATCTCGTATTTTTGATTTTTGTTAAAACTGACTAAAATATTTTTTTTACCGTAAAATAGGCTATTCCGCCGAAAGCGCTGAACATCAGGATAATGCCGATAATTTTAACTGCGGGATTGTCTTTTTTCTGCGACCCGGGGGGGGCAGGCTCGGGAACAGGGGCGGCTGTTTTGGCGTAATAATCGCCGGACGTTGCCGCGGGTTCCGTAAATTTGCCGTATTCGTTGAAATCAAACGTCTCCCTAACCGTTGAGGTTTCTTCAGGCGCGGACGTGGCGGTTTGCGTTGCGGCGGACGGCGCGTCGGGGGCTTTTTCACCGCCGGGCGCATCAACAATTTCCGTTTTTTCGGGCGGCCCGGCGGTATTTGTTTCGGATATCCCCGACGTTCCCTGCTGTGGTTCCGCGGCGCTTTCGGGTTCTTTTGCCTCCCCGTTTACGGAGGCTGCGGATTCAGTTTCCGGGGCAACGCCGGAGGGGTTTGCCGCGCTGCTTAATATGCCGCTCAAACCGTTGATAATGTTCGTTAAATTGTCGCCCGTAAACTGGCCGGCCATATTATTCCCGAATTCTTCAAAAGAATTTAAAAAGCCGTCAATGCCTCCGTCGATTCCCGAATCGCCGTCATTTTCCCCGCCGAAATTCAATATGCTGTCAAACCCGCCTAAAGCTAAAGCCGTCGCGCTGAACGCGGCGGCAATTATAACGGCCAATAATATAACAGCTGATTTTTTCATTTAAACAATTAAAATATTTTCTTTACCGAAAAATACGCCACGCCGCCGAACGCACCGAAAATCAATAAAATACTCACGATTTTAGTGGCTGCATTTTCATTTTTCAGCGGTTCCGGCGGGGGTACGGGGCCGGTGTCGTAACCGTAATCCGCTATGGTATATTCCACGGGCTTATACGTGTCATATGTGAAAAGCGGCGCCTGCGTCGTTTCCTCTTCCGTTTCGCTTTCCGCCTCCTCATCATAGCTGCTTGCCGTAAGCGACGGGACATATAAGGCCTTTGTGGCGGTTTCGGTCGTCTGTTCCGAACCCGAAGATGAATTGCCTGAAGAACTGCCGTATGAAGCTATATTATTTAAGAAATCATCATAATTAAACGAAGAAGCCGTGGTCTGCGGCGTTTCGTTTGAATTTTTGCCCGCCAGCTGGTTGAAATCAAGGTTGAACATATTTCCTAGAATGCCCTGAAAACTGCCGCTGCTTTCAATCAGCGAAGCCGCCGCGTTGCCCAAAGAGCTTGAAACCCCGTCCAAAAGGCCCGTGCTGCTGTCCGGGGAATTTATCGGGTTGTCACCCGCCGTTGCGGTATTTGTCAGGCTGCTTAACAAACTCGGGATATCAACGACAGGACTCGCGTCGCCCGCGTTGCCTATGTTGCCGCTGAACATATCCGATAAACCGGTTGAATTGCCGGAATTGTCGCTATTTGAATTTCCGTTGAAGCCGTTCAGAAGGTTGGCGAAAGGATCCGTATTGTCCTGATTGCCTGATGAATTTGACTCCGTGCCGGGGGAAAAGCCGCTGAACATATCCCCTATGCCGCTGCTGCCCAATATATTGCCGAAGGATTCGCCGTAACCGATCAGGGTATTGAAAACATCTTGGGTATTGGCGCCGTTATTTGCCCTTCTTGTACCCGAATTCGAGCCAAGATCGCCGATTGAATCGGCAAGGTCGCCGAAATCCAGCAAGCCGCTCAGCCCGCTGATGCCGAAAACAGGCACGGCAAACGTCGCCATTATTAAAAACGTTACGGATATTATAATGATTTTCTTCATAAATTTATTCAACTGCCTTTGCTGCCGGATATTTTTACACTTTTAATTATAGGGCAAACAATGTAAAAGTCAACTGATTTTTGTTCATAAATCGGCGTTAAGGCTTGATTTTTACAAAAACTTCATGTAATATTAACATAAGGGGTTAGAAATTGGGTACATCAAAAAACTGCAAGCTCTGTAGGGGAGGGCCGACGCGCACAATATAATAGATGCGTTGTGTCCTCCCGGAAAGTTTGATGTGAATCAAGGGAGGACACGACGCCCTCCCCTACTCCTAAATAATTTAAGGACGGTAATTATTTTGGGCAATGAAAATCCGGGTTTGAAAATGGTTTGGAACAGGGATACGGTGAATACATACCCCCTGCCGCCGGGCTATGCAATAAGGCCGCTTGAAAAGGGCGAGGAAGAATTGTGGTGCGAATGCATAATCGGCGATATGGGCGTGAATGAGGTTTCCGCCGGGCAGTTCAACGAAAGGGTGGGGGACGACCCCGACGTGGGCGAGGGGAATGTCCTTGTCATAGCGGACGCGGACGGCGTCCCCGCCGCGACGGCCTGCGTACAGACGCAGGACGGCGAGCCGTGGCTGCACCTTGTGTCGGTTAAGCAGAGCGAGCGGGGCAAGGGGCTTGGCAAGCCCATATGCGCGGCTGTGATTCAAAAGCACCTTGACGAGGGCAGGCCGGGCTGTTATCTCGTGACGCAGGATTTCAGGAAGGCCGCAGTGAAAATGTACCTCGAGATGGGCTTCCTGCCCGTTATGGACCATCCGTCCTATAAAGAGAGGTACGCCGCGCTGGCAAAAGAGCTTGGCATCGAAAAGATAACGGGGATAGATGAAAACGGGGAATTTGTAGATGTGTTGAGGGTCGGGAATTAATGATAGCCTTCGTAATTATCTTGTTGGTAATTTTCTCATATTACGAAGTAAAAAGGTTCTGGGATACCCGTCCGAAATCTTTGATTTCGTTGACGGGTCAGGTTCTTATAAAAGCGCAATAACTTAATCCGTGGTTAACCGTTTTACGGATCACCATCTACCGTTATTAAAACACTCAGGGACGGTTCTCTTATGCGGCTAAAATCGGCAGATATTGGCTAAAATGACGGCGCATATGATCCCTTCCCGTTCGTTATTTCAAAATATCAGATGAATTGTACGATTTGTTAAATAGCATTAAGAAGCGGCGGCCTTTCTTTGCCGGCCACTGTGGAACTTGCTTTGGGAATTTGCTTCCTCAAAAATTATCATAAAATTGTTTATTTTATTATTGACATAACTAAATTTTAACAGTATAATAATAATGAATCTATATATTAAAAAGCATTAGGAGGAAATTTGTTATGGGCGCTTTTTTCGCAAGGATGTGGCGTTTGACGCTATGCTTTATTTTTGTTTTATCGACGGGCATTTTTTCGCCGGGCAAAAACGTGCCCGAACCCACCCTTGAAACCCCTGACTGGCCCATATGGGTGCATAACCATTGGATTTGGGAGCATGACGGCGATCAGGGTTCCACAGTGCAGTTCGCGGAGGATTTCAGGGCGCACGGCATACCCGTGGGCGTTATTCACATTGAGCCGCCCTGGGCCACGGGCCACAACACCTTCGTCCCGCGTACCGACCGCTACCCCGATTTGCAGACCCTCATAAATGACCTGCACGGCATGGATTTGAAGGTTCTGATGTGGGCGACGTGCATGATAAACGACGACTCCCCGAATTATGAAGAGGCCAGGGATAACGGCTATCTTATAAGCGGCGGCAGGACGGCCAAATGGTGGGAGGGCAACGGCGCGTTTATCGACTACACCAACCCCGACGCCGTCGAATGGTGGCACGGGCAGATGGACAAAGTCCTCGACATGGGCATAGACGGCTGGAAGGTTGACGGGGTGGACCCCTTCATAATGCTTCTGACCCCGGCCATAGGCAAAGGCGGCCTTGTCGGCTGGACGCAGTACAAAAACCTGAGCTACCGCGACTTTTTCGAATATACCCGAGAAAAGCGCGGCAGGGACAGCGCAATATTGGCGCGGCCCGTTGACGACCAGATTTTCAACATAGGCTTGATGCCCGCCTCCACAACCCGCGACATAAATTTCTCCGGCTGGGTGGGCGACCAGGACAGTACCTGGGAAGGTCTTGTCCACGCGCTGAACAATATGTTCTCCTCCGCTAAACACAATTTCGTGAGCTATGGCTCGGATATAGGCGGGTTCAGGGACAGGGGCCAATTCAAAGACGTATTTATAAGATGGGCGCAGCTGGGCGCTCTCTGCCCGGTTATGGAAAACGGCGGCGGCGGCGAACACCGCCCGTGGATGTATGACGGGGACGGGGAAACTGAAACCCTTGACATATACAGGAAATTCACCCTCCTGCATTATGAGCTTATCCCGTATATCTACAGCCAGGCGGCGTATTCCTACGAGCT
>WREG01000136.1 GCA_009779455.1 Oscillospiraceae bacterium | reverse complement strand
TTTTAAGATAGCTGCAATCGTTCCTGTAAGCGGCGGAGGCTTCGATTTTTTGCCCAAGCTCCCCGTCGGTCAGGCCGGGTACGGTGAGGATACCGTTTTCGTCGGTATTCTCATCAAGATATTTACCGTTTAAGCGGATATACGCATCGGATACAGGGCGGTTTTGCAAATCAGACACTACAAATTGCGCGTCGAAACCCTTTGAAAAACGCCGCATGACGAGGTTCAGTCCCGCCGTCAGCTCTGTTTTCAAATCGGGCAGGCAAAAGGCGAAGGTTTCATCGCCTTTTTTATAATGTGCCGACACACAGCGGAACCCGGCGGTTGCGGGGCCGCTTAGCATGCCGAAATCAACGGTTGTGACGGGCAGGGTCGTTTCAGTCCCGCTTTCATCCGTTTTGAAAAGGTAAAACGGCTCATTATATGATTTTATTATGTCGTCGCAATCCCATTCTATATACATTTCGCCATAGCCGGTATCAATGCCGCTTATTTTTATATCCCAACTGTTCCCAAGGTAAACCTCGCGCGGCATAGACCATGAAACACCTTGATTTTGACGGAAAAACGCCGATTTTTGCCCGGCATTGCCCTCTTTGTCATATGCGACGATCGTGGCTTTATGATAGCCGTCGCAAAGCGGGAAGTCCGGCCCGCATGAAAGAGCAAATCCCCGGCCGTCGGGCGCAAACGATATGTTTTTGCCGTGGCGCGCCCCGTCGATATAAATTTCAGCGCGCGATATATCAATACCCGAAGCGGGGCATTTATTTTCTTCGTCATCGGGGTCATAAATGTATGCAGTGACGCGCCCGTCGGCGTTATATTCTATATTCTCAATTTCAGGCGGTATTGCGTCAAAATCGATGCCGCCGTACAGAGCCATAACGGAACCGAGCCAAACGGTGCCGTGAATGGCGTGGCTGCCCGACAGCAGCCGCAGCGGATACGAAACGTACAGCGGCAGCTTCAGTCCGGGAGGTATCGCCCCGGTGACAAACCGCCAGCCCGTCCAGTTCTGGTCGCCGTAGGCAATGTCTTCGACAGCGCCGTTTGAATCGACGATGCCGCCGTTTATCCATGCGTCGCTGCCGTTGCCGTAAAGCCAAATGCCCAGATGCGTGGGGTAATCGCCTTCCGGGACGACCAATGTGTCAGGATTGTCGGCCAGCTCAGTTCCGAGGGACAGATGGTTTTCCGCCGTGGAGTACGTATGGCAATAGGATCGGCGGCTTCCGCCCCGGGTGGTTTCAAAGCGGAAATCGTAGTCCACCCGCAGCGCGTTTCGCCCCCGGATAATATCCGGACGTTCGGATTTCGTTATAATATCAGCGGATGTGTAAGTCTTTTCGCTGAAAGCCGCCCAGCGGCGGCCCGTTCCCTGTTCGCAGGAACGGGCGTTATCAAAGTTTTCCAATATAAGCGGTTTTTTATACATTATGTTGCGTCCTCTCTGTTAATAAATTACGAACCTGTTGACTTGTACCTCCGCAGGCCGATGCGGAAAAAAGCGTAGCTGGGCAATAAAAACAGCATACTGAGCGGCGGCAGAAGCATATAAAACGCGTTTTGTTTTATATCCAGCAGGTACAGCAGTGGGTAATACTGGAAAAGCGCCAGCGGTACGATATATGTCAAAAATTTCAGTATGCCTTTGCCGTAAATCGAAAAGGGGTAGCGGCCGAACTCGCGCCCTCCGTAGATGAGGATATTCATAAACTCCAAGCCCTCGACGGTAAAAAACGCAAACGATGCGTAGACCAGATAAAGGCCGAAAAACACCAAAGAGCCGCAGATAATCATTAAAAAAAGCGTCAAAATTTTATCCCGGGTCCAGACTACGCCGCTTCTCGGTATTGCGTATATAAAAACGAACGCGGCCTGAATGAATATCCCCAAGCGGGCGAACTCCATCTGCGACGCCAGAACCTGAAAAATAATATTGCGGGGCCTCACAAGGAAACGGTCAAACTGGCCGTTCCCCAAAAGGCGCGGGAAAACGTCGAAGCCCCGGGCGAAAACCTCGGTCAGGGAAAACGACATCATTATGATTGCGGTGCATAAAAGCACCTGGTTCAATGTGAACCCCTCAACCTCATTGAAGCGCATAAACATAAACCACACCCCGGCGACGGTAGCGAACGACATGACGACCCTTGCGAATATGTTCAAAAGAAAGGTAGCCTTATACTGCATCTGGCTTTTTAAATTTATAGCGAAAAATTTTAAATATAGCTTCAAATTAACCTCCTTGCGATACAACGCGCTTTAAGGATTTCCGCATCAGCATTTTCCCCGCGAGCAATAGCGCCGCGAACCAAAATATTTGCAAAACAACGCCCTTTACGGCGTCCGGCCCGGCTATATCCCCGCTGTATATCCTAAGCGGCATATTCTGCATAGCCCCAAATGGTGTAAGCTCTACCACTTTGCGGACGGGTTCGGGGAAAAAGGGCAGGGGGATATAGCCCCCCGCGAAAAAGTCCGCCATTATCACAAAAATGGCGTTGTAGCGGGACATCGTATAAAAGGTTGATATGCTGTCTATCACGCTGTAGGCGGTCACAACGCACAGCCCCAGAGGCACGGCCAGCACAAACATTGACAGTTGGAAAAGCGACGGCGGCAGGGTCATCTTAAGCGGCGGCGGGAGGATAAAGGCGACAAACAAAACGGGTGTGCAGCGGAGCGCCGCCCTCGCCACCCTGTTGGCAGCGGTTTCAATGAACCAGCGGTTATATATATCCAGCGGGCGCGTCAAATCATAGGCTATATTGCCGCTGACAATGGCCTCGACCGCGTCGCCCCCGCTCCCCCAGGGAGCAAAAAGGGCCAAAAACGCCTGCTGTATCCATATGTATGAGACAAGGTGCGAAAATTCCATGGGGAAAGCGGCGGGGTTGGCGCGGTAAAACGCCGAGAACGCCAGTATTTCCATAAAGCCCCAAGCGAACTGCGTAGAAAGCCCCGCAGCCGCGGCGGCGCGGTACTGCAGGCCGTTGATAAAGCGTATTTTAAAAAGGGCGGCGTATTTTTTCATATCCGGTATTCCTTATAGAGAGACGCGACCATCTCCTCCGCCGTGACCCCAGAAACCGAAACATCTGTAATCTCCGCCCCGGCGGCAAGGCTTGTTATGGCGTCGGACACTGAAAGGATTGACGGGTCGAGGGAGATGACGAGCCGCCCGTCTTTATCCTCCCGGACGGCCATGCCGAAGCATATCTCAGGCGCGGCGCCTTTGTATTCGACCACCAGCGTTTTGCGCTCCGACGAGCGTTTTTTCAGTTCCTCAAGGCTTCCGTCAAGGAGTATCCTGCCTTTGCCTATCAATAAAATCCGCTCTGTCAGCGCCTCGATGTCCTGCATGTCGTGGGTAGTCAAAATAACCGTGGTGCCGTGTTCTGCGTTCAGTTTTTTTATGAATTGCCGCACGGCGATTTTGGAAACCGCGTCAAGGCCGATGGTCGGCTCGTCCAAAAACAGCGTTTTGGGGCTGTGCAAAAGCGAGGCCGCGATTTCGCAGCGCATACGCTGGCCGAGGCTGAGGCTCCGCGCCGGGGTTTTCATCAGCTCGCCCAAGTCAAGAAGCGCTGCCAATTCGTCCAGATTCCGTTTGTATAATTTTTCGTCAACCTTGTAAATATCCCGTATAAGCTCAAAGCTGTCAACGACGGGAACGTCCCACCAGAGCTGGCTCCGCTGGCCGAACACTACGCCGATTTCGCGGACATGGGCGACGCGCTCCTTCCATGGCGTGCGCCCGTCGATTTCGCAAGCGCCGCTCTCCGGCGTCAATATCCCGCACATGATTTTGATTGTGGTGCTTTTCCCCGCCCCGTTGGGGCCGATATAGCCTACCATCTCCCCGTCGCCAATTCTAAAGCTGACGTCGGTCAAAGCGCGGACAAGCTCATGCTCCCGCGAAAACAGAGCCTTGACGGCCCGTCCGAACCCCGCTTGGCGCTTGGCTACTTTGAAGGTTTTGTTTATGTTTGACAAAGTGATCATAAAATCTCCTAAATGAAAATTGTAATGCAGAAATAATAATGCAGAATGCAGAAATGATGTCGAGTAGTTAGAAGTATCTTTTCTTAATTTTATTGCCCGACCAAATTATAAAAGTTCTAAAATCAAAAATTTTAAATTATATCATTTTATATTACGCGACACAAAACTACAAAAATAAACAAAATTATCCCGCGACCTTATTTCTGCATTCTGCATTGTTATTTCTGCATTAAAAAATCCCCAAGCGGGTTGTGGCGCAGAATATTTTTCTCCACCGAAGCCCGGCTGTAATTCGCGTAGCAATACACGCAGCCGTTCCCACAAGTATTATACGCCCCTATGTCAACCCTCTCCGCGCAGCCGCAGCCGGGGCGCTGGTTTTTGTCGGGTTCAGCGTTTATTTTATGCCCACAGAGCTTTTCTGCCGTTTCCCTGTCGATGCAGCTTGCCGGGTAAATTCCGCAAGGCGAGAGGTCGGTTTTTTCACAGCAGGCCTTGACGGGAAGCCCGTATTCCGCCGCGATTTTTGAAAACGCCGCGCTTATTTCCGCGATTTCGCCGTCCGTGATTTCGCGGATAAGCGGCGATTCTATTTTTTTGTATAAATCCACAAAGCTTATGGTCACGCTGTTCGCGTATTCGTAAAGCTGTTCGCATAAATCGGTGAAATTATTGATATGGCAGTCAACCGAAAGATTTTCATTTAATATTATAGGGTCGTACCGCCAGAAAACGCGATCGCGCCCCAAGCGTTTGCCGAGGGCTGTGAAAGTGCGTATAATTTCCCCTTTCGGGCGCAGATTCCGCTCGATTTGACGGCCATAAGGGGTCAGGGTGAACTGGAAATAATATTTATAGCACATAGCGTCTATTTCATCCAAAAAAGGGAGCAGGCGCGCGAGGTCTTTTGTCCAGAACACGATGCAGTCAATAAGTTCCGGCGAAAACTCAATTTTTCGGACCTGCGAGGGGTTAAAAGGGTTGCGGGCGCATACATACCCGGCCCGCAAACGGTTCATAAGCCATTCGGGATAAAACGCGGGTATGTCGGTGCGGCGGGAAGCGGATAAAACCATATAAAACCTCCCGAATTTATTTAATGGTTGAATTATATCAAGGTTCTGTGATAAAATCAATAATGCAGCAAGAATTTAGGGAATGATTTAATGGAAGATAAAATATTTATTTCTCACTTGGAAGATTTGGCACGGGAAGCATTGAAAAGCGGCGTTTCCCACAGCAAATTTCTGACTCCTGCCGAGCTTGAAAAGGCCCGGCAAAGATATAATGCCCGCAGGGACGTAAAAATGCTGGCGGACGGCGGGTTTGAAACCGCCGAACGCCGCATAGCCGTGTTTCTTGACCCCGAAAGGGGGGAATTCGAGCGCAAATCGGCCATATCCGCGCTGGAGCTGTCCCACCGCCCGCAGGACGCCCTGTCGCACCGCGACGTTTTAGGCGCGGTTCTGTCGTTGGGGATAGAGCGGGAGGTTTTGGGCGATATTTTGATCGAACCCTTATAAAATCGTAATAGGAAAATATATTTAAAATCCCTACTCCTCTTCAAGCGCGGCGGTGGCTTCACCCCAATCCGCCAAAAGCCCATCAAGGACCGTGTTCAGCTTTTCAATTCCGCTCGAAATTTCTATCGCTTTTTCATAATCGGCGGCTATTTCCGGTATTTCAAGCTGTTTCCGCAGCCTGTCAAGCTCTTCTTCCGTGCCTGCGATTTCTGTTTCATAATTGCGGACGGCGGAACGCAGGCGGCGCAGGTCCGCCTCCATTTGCTTCCGCTGCCGGTATTGTTTCCCTCCGTCCCCCGGCTCGGATTTTTGCGCGGCGGCGGGAAAACCTTTGCTG
>WREG01000135.1 GCA_009779455.1 Oscillospiraceae bacterium | reverse complement strand
TCAAGGATGATAAGAAAATAGAAAATCCGTATTTTCAAGTCAAAACCGAATCTTATCTTCAAAGAAGGAAGGAGACCAACAGAATGGACAGAGAAGAATTAAAAAGTCAAATTGATGAATTAATGCGACAGTATGCTGATGAAGAAATTGATGGAGCTACCTATACTCAGAAAATGCTGGAGTTAACCACATCATACCAAAACGAAAATCAAGAGAAAGATTAACATAAGAATATATAAATTCGTAGTATAAGCATTATCTGCGATAGCTCATAAGAAAACTGGCAAAAGAAATGTGAGGAAATTTTATGTATACAATAAAAGCCGTATATGACGGGAAAAGTTTTAAGCCTGTTCAGCCTATACCTATGGCTATACCGATAAGAGAAAATTATGAGATGTTTATTACAATTTCAGAACCTTTTCAAAAAGACCCGGTGAATATCGGCCAATCGGCAAAATTGCCGCGTTCAACGGCAAGGGGGCTTTTAAAAGGCAAGGTTTGGATGTCAAAAGATTTTAACGAGCCGCTTGACGAAATGAAGGAGTATATGGAATGAATTATTTGCTTGACACTCATGCTATTATTTGGTATTTCGAAGATTCGGCGGAACTCCCGATAAAAATCACGGAATTGATTGATGATCCAGATAACAAAATATATATTTCTTCTGTTTCTTTGTGGGAAATAGCAATAAAAATGAGCATAGGCAAATTAGATTTAAATATTCCTTTTGATGAATTATTAAAAAATATTAAAATAAGGGATTTTAATATTTTGCAAATTGAGGACGAATATTTAAAAAAGCTTTTAGATTTATCGTTTATGCATAAAGACCCTTTTGACCGTTTAATTATTTCATTAGCGCTTGCAGAAGATTTAACAATTGTAACGGTAGATGAAAATATCAAGAAATATAACATTCCTTGGGTTTGGTAAGATTTATTCAATAAAAAATTTCCGAAAAGGACTGAAAACATATGCCGATAAAACCTTCAATGAACATAATAATAGCCGGCGTAGGCGGCCAGGGGACGCTTCTTGCCAGCCGCATTTTGGGCAGGGCGTTCATCAGCGAGGGCTTTGACGTGAAGGTTTCGGAGGTACACGGCATGAGCCAGCGGGGCGGCTCCGTGGTGACATACGTAAAATACGGCGAGGCCGTCCATTCGCCTATCGTTGACGAGGGCGGGGCTGACATGATAATCGCCTTTGAGCTTCTCGAAGCGGCGAGGTACCTGCCATATCTCAAAAAGGGCGGGAAAATGATAGTAAACACGCAAAAGATCAACCCCATGCCCGTAATAACGGGGCAGGCGGAATATCCTTCAAATATACTCAAAAACCTGTCGGACCGGTGCGACGTCACGGCGTTTGACGCCCTCACACCCGCGATTGAAGCGGGGAGCGTTAAAGCCGTCAACATCGTGCTCCTCGGCAAAGCGGCCCGATTTATGGGCTTCGGCGGCGACTTGTGGTCGCGGGTGATCGCCGAAACCGTGCCGCCGAAGTTTTTGGAAATGAACTTGAAAGCCTTTGATTTGGGTTTTCAAACTTAATATTTGAAAGGAAAAATTATTAATGAATTATTATAATGAACATATAGAAACCGCGTCAGCTGACAAAATGCGGGCTTTGCAGTCCGAAAGGCTTAAAACGGCGGTCGGGCGTTGCTATAACAACGTTCCTTTATACAAAAAGAAACTGGACGAGGCGGGCGTAAAGCCTGCCGACATCAAAACCATCGACGATATCATAAAACTCCCCTTCACAACGAAACAAGACCTTCGCGACAGCTACCCCTTCGATATGTTCGCCGTCCCAATGGGCGACATCGTGCGGATCCACGCGTCGTCAGGCACCACGGGCAAGCAAACGGTAGTCGGTTATACCAAAAACGACATAGACGTCTGGAGCGAAGGCGCGGCCCGCTCCCTTATCGCGTATGGAGCGGCAAAAACCGACGTTTTTCACGTATCCTACGGCTACGGCTTGTTCACGGGCGGCCTCGGGCTGCATTACGGCTCTGAGACTATAGGCGCGGCGACAGTCCCCGTATCGGCGGGCAACACAGAGCGGCAGGTTGAGATAATGCGGGATTTCGGCTCGGACGTGCTTTGCTGCACGCCGTCCTACGCAATGTTCATAGGCGAAACCTTAAAAAAGATGAACATAGACCCGAAAAGCCTTAAATTGAGGATAGGCATATTCGGCGCGGAGCCGTGGACCGAAAATATGCGCCTTGAGATCGAAAAGGCCCTTGCCATCGACGCATACGATATTTACGGCCTTTCAGAGGTCGCGGGGCCGGGCGTTTCCTTCGAGTGCAAAGAAAAGAACGGCTTGCATGTCAATGAGGATTTCTTCTATCCCGAAATAGTTGACAAAGACACGCTTGAACCCGTACCAGACGGCGAATACGGCGAGCTGGTGTTCACCTGCATAGGCAAGGAGGCCATGCCGCTCCTGCGCTACAGGACGAGGGACGTTTCAGCGTTGACACGTGAAAAATGCCCCTGCGGCAGGACGCTTGTAAAGATGCTGCGGCCAAAAGGCAGGACGGACGACATGCTTATAATACGCGGGGTGAACGTGTTCCCGTCGCAGATAGAACACGTTATTTTGAGCTTCGGCATGGAGCCCAACTACCAAATCGTAGTTGACAGGGAAAACAACCTTGATACAATGACCGTAAAAATCGAGATGTCCGAAAAATTCTTCTCAGATGAGATAAAACAGCTTGAAGCAGCCCAAAAGAAGATTTCAGAGGGGCTTATGTCGGCGCTCAGCGTCTCCGCAAAGGTGCGGCTTGTGGAGCCGGATTCGATCCCCCGGTCGATGGGCAAGGCGGTTCGGGTTGTTGATAGCAGGAGGATATGATTATGTCAATAAAACAAATATCGGTTTTCGTTGAAAACAGGCCCGGCAGGCTGGCGGAAATAACAGGCGTGCTGGCCGATAACGGCATAGACATCAGGGCGCTGTCCGTGGCTGACACCGCCGAATACGGGATACTCCGGCTTATCGTAGACAAGCCGGAGAAAACCCTTGATATTTTCAAGCAGTCAAATATAACCGCGAATGTGAAAGACGTTTTGGCGGCTGCGGTACCCGATACCCCCGGCTCTTTCGCCAAAGCCGTGAGGATACTGACGGACAGCGGCATCAGCATCGAATACGCCTATGCGTTCATAACGCCGAAAAAGGATCAGGCCTATGTGATTTTCAGGGTCGCGGATAATGATAAAGCGGGCGCGGTTCTTTCCCGTGCCGGGTTTTCGCTGATTGAGCAAGATGATATTTTTTAAATATGTGACCCGTAGGGGACGCCGCCCTCGGCGTCCCTTTTTACAGTTAAACTATATATAATTTCGGGACGCCGAGGGCGGCGTCCCCTACGGAACGGGTAAAATGTTAGGACTACGCTTCGCCATCGACCTTGGCACAAACAACATACGGATTTTTAAAGAGGGCAAGGGGATAGTTCTGTCCGAACCCTCTGTTGTTGCCTGCGACGGTTTTTCGGGGAAGGTATTGGCGGCGGGCAGGGAAGCCTATGATATGACGGGCCGCGCCCCACTTTCCATCTCTGTCGTCAGCCCAATGCGCGACGGCACGGTTTCTGATTTTGAAAAAACAAAGCTGATGCTCGAAATACTTTTAAACCGGGTTTTAGGCACGGGGGTATTTAAGCCCAATATCATTGCCTGTGTGAAAAGCGGTACGGAAAACATTGAAAAACACACTATTTTAGACGTTTTAACGGAGCTTGGCGCGGGAAAGTCGCACATAATGGAAGAACCGCTGGCGGCGGCCCTCGGGACCGGGATCGATTTTTCAGGCATACGCGGCGCGATGATAGCGGACATCGGCGGAGGTACTTCTGACAGCGCTGTTGTAACAATGAAAAGCATCGCTCTTTCGTCCGGCGCGAAAACGGCGGGAAACGCCCTGACGGAAGCGGTCAGGCGTTATGTTTACACCGAAAAGGATATTGAGATAGGCTTCCTTACTGCGGAAAACATAAAGCGCGTAATAGGTTCTGCAATGCCAATGCAAACCGAGGTTGCTATAATATCAAAGGGGAAAGACGGTATAACAGGGCTTCCCGTCAGCTTTGAAATCACGTCAAGCGAGGTATACAAAGCGATAAAAGAACCCCTTGAACAAACTTTGACCTGCATAAAAGAAGTTTTGGACAGAACCCCGCCGGAGCTTACCGCCGATTTAGCCTACAACGGGCTTACCATAACCGGAGGCACGGCAAAAATGCACCAATTCGGACAGTATGTGGCAAGCAACATCGGAATACCGACACAAATAGCCCCGGAGCCGGAACTGGCGGTCATTAAAGGGATGGGGAAGGCTTTGAAAGAGATGGAGCAGTTTCTTTAATTCATAATTCATAATTCATAATTATTGACAAAGATTAAAGTTTTAATTTTCTCTTGTAGAAATTGTATAATGATTTAAAATATTCAAGATATTTTAATGTTACATAAATTATGAATTATGAATTATGAATTATGAATTATGAATCAAAAGTAACGGGAACAGTAGACAACATAACCTATTATAACGCCCAGAACGGCTTTACCGTTTTGGATCTTGACGTCAGCGGCGAGCTTCTCACCTGCGTCGGGCCTATCCCCGATGTGTCAAAGGGCGAGGAGCTTGTTTTGACCGGGCGTTACGACAACCACTCAACCTACGGCAGGCAGTTCCGGGTGGAATTTTATGAGCGCCACCTGCCCGAAACCGCCGCGCAGCTTTTGAAATACCTGTCCTCGCGCACGATAAAGGGCATAGGCCAGCGGACTGCCGTCAAAATCATTGAACGATTCGGGGAGCGCACCTTTGACATACTCGAAAAAGAGCCGGAAAGGCTTACTGAGATAAAGGGTTTTACCCTCGAAAAAGCCCGCGCCGTGTCAAACGAATTCAACAAGCAGTTCGCCGTGCGTACTATAATGATTTCGCTTGAACGGTATGGCATAAAGCCCTATGAGTGCATAGCCATATACAAGCGTTTCGGCATAAACGCCGCCGCCGTGGTGACGGAAAACCCGTACATACTATGCGCTTCCATAGAGGGCATATCCTTTGACAGAGCGGAGGAAATAGCTGGGAAACTGCCGTGCAAGCCCGCCGACACCTACCGCATAAAAGCGGGGATCGCGCATATTTTAAGGCATAACCTCTATAACGGCCACACCTGCGTGCCTAAAGACAAGCTGCCGCCCCTTTGCAAAGACCTTCTCGGCATAAACGCTGAAGAAACGGAGGCCTGTTTAAGCGAAATGACCGGCAGCAAAATGATAATTTCGGAAAATTTGGAAGAACGGGAGTTTTTATTTTTGCCGCACATTTATTCCGCCGAAAAAAACATCGCGGAACGGCTCAAACTCTTTTTGAAATTCCCGCCCGCGTCCATGCCTACATTAGAAAAAGATATAGAAGAAATAGAGGAAATCAACAAAATAAAATATGAGCGGCTCCAGCGCGAGGCTATAATGACGGCGGCGGAAAAGGGTATGCTTATCCTGACAGGCGGCCCCGGGACGGGCAAAACCACCACCGTGCGCGGCATTATCAGCCTTTTTGAGAAATCGAAAATACGCATACTGATGGCCGCGCCCACGGGCCGCGCCGCCAAGCGCATGAACGAGCTTACGGGCAGGGACGCGAAGACCATACACAGGCTTTTGGAGGTCGAATGGGACGCGAACGACAAACAGCGGTTCAAGCGCAATGTCGCGAACCCTTTGGAATGCGGCGCGATAATTATAGACGAGCTTTCTATGGTGGACGTCGAGCTTTTTTCAAGCCTTCTCGACGCCCTGCCAATCGGCTGCCGCATAATAATGCTGGGGGACTATGACCAGCTGCCCCCCGTGGGCGCGGG
>WREG01000134.1 GCA_009779455.1 Oscillospiraceae bacterium | reverse complement strand
GATCGGCATCCCACACTGCCCAGTCTGCGGCAGGGAGATAAAACAGCAGACCGTTGATCAGATCGTAGACAAAGTGCTGGAAATGGACGAGGGCGCAAGGATACAAATATTGGCCCCCGTCGTGAAAAGCCGCAAGGGCGAGCATATTAAAGAGCTTGAATCGGCCCGTAAATCGGGGTTTGTCCGCGCCCGCATCAACGGGAGCATGTACGACCTCTCGGAAACCGTGTTTTTGGATAAAAACAAGAAACATACGATAGAAATCATCGTTGACCGCCTTGTTGTCAAGGAAGATATCCGCAGCCGCCTGTCCGACAGCATAGAAATAGCTCTGAAGCTGGCCGAAGGCAGCATTATCGTGGCAAAAGACGACGAGGACATCATGTTTTCGCAGAACTGGTCCTGCCCTGAACACGGGTTCAGCATCGACGAGCTGACGCCGCGCATGTTTTCCTTCAACAGCCCGTTCGGGGCCTGCCCGACCTGCTCGGGGTTGAGTTTTTACATGAAAGTGGACCCGGACCTTGTCATCCCCAATAAAAACCTGACCGTACTGGAAGGCGCGGTCAGGGCTTCGGGCTGGACCGTAACGGAAAACGGAAC
Organism: Oscillospiraceae bacterium; assembly: GCA_009779455.1. Taxonomy (GTDB): domain Bacteria; phylum Bacillota; class Clostridia; order Oscillospirales; family Acutalibacteraceae; genus WREG01. Next base: position 5,355 of record WREG01000134.1, on the reverse strand, counting down.
CATAGCGGCCATGTATTTCGACGCGCTTGCGAAACATTATAATTTTTCCCTTAACGAGCCTGTAAAAAATCTGCCGAAAAACGCCGTTGACGCTATCCTTTATGGCACCAAAGGCCAAAGAATCAAGATTGAGCGGTCGTCGACCTACGGCAGCGGGACATATATGCATGATTTCGAGGGGATAGTCAACAACCTTGAACGGAGGTATAAGGAAACGGGCAGCGAATGGGCGCGCTATGAGATTGAGCAGTTTATGTCAACGGACAAATGCCCCGACTGCGGCGGCTCGCGCCTTAAAAAAGAAATTTTGCACATAACCGTGGCGGATATAAATATCGATAAATTTGTAAATATGTCCATAAAGCAAGCGCTGCAATTTGTCGAAAACATAAAATTAGATGAACGCGACCATATGATAGCCGACCTTATTTTAAAAGAAATAAAAGCAAGATTGCAGTTTCTTGTGAGCGTGGGGCTTGACTATCTGACCCTGGCGCGGTCGTCGGGCAGCCTTTCGGGCGGGGAAAGCCAGAGGATAAGGCTAGCGACGCAGATCGGCTCGTCGCTGATGGGGGTTTTGTATATCTTGGACGAGCCAAGCATCGGCCTCCATCAAAAGGACAACGCGAAGCTGCTTGCCACGCTCAAAAACCTGCGGGACATCGGCAATACGCTTATCGTCGTAGAGCATGACGAGGAAACCATACGCTCGGCGGACTATATCGCGGACATCGGCCCGGGGGCGGGGATCCACGGCGGCGAGGTCGTATGTGCCGGCTTGCTTGACGACATTTTGAATTGCGGGGAATCCATAACCGGCCAATACCTCAGCGGGGCGAAAAGCATCCCCATCCCCGCGAAAAGGCGGAAGGGCAACGGAAAAAAACTTAAAATAGTCGGCGCGAGGGAAAACAACCTGAACAATATAGACGTTGAGATACCTTTGGGGAAATTCGTTGCCGTGACGGGCGTTTCAGGTTCGGGGAAATCCTCCCTTATCAATGAAATACTCTATAAAAAGCTTGTGACGGAGCTTAACGGCGCGAAAAGGACGGCGGGCAAGCATTCGGAAATTTTGGGTATGGAATATTTGGATAAAATTATCAATATCGAGCAGTCCCCCATCGGGCGGACGCCGCGCTCCAACCCCGCCACCTACACGGGCGTTTTTACGGACATAAGGGAGCTTTTTTCGCTGACGCAGGACGCCAAAATACGCGGTTTCGCGCCCGGGCGCTTCTCGTTCAACGTGTCGGGCGGACGCTGCGAGGCCTGCCAGGGCGACGGCATCGTAAAAATCGAAATGCATTTTTTGGCGGATATTTACGTCCCCTGCGAGGTCTGCAAGGGCGCGAGGTATAACAGGGAGACGTTGGAGGTCAAATATAAAGGCAAAAATATCCATGATGTGCTTGAAATGACGGTTGAGGAAGGCATAAATTTCTTTGAAAGCATCCCGAAAATCCGGCGCAAGCTTGAAACGCTCTATGACGTGGGGCTTGGGTATATAAAAATAGGCCAGCCCGCCACTACCCTTTCGGGGGGCGAAAGCCAGCGCGTGAAGCTCTCGACGGAGCTTTCAAAAAGGGCGACGGGCAAGACCATTTATCTGCTGGACGAGCCTACCACGGGGCTTCACACCGCCGACGTGCATAAGCTTATCGAGGTTTTGAGCCGGCTTGTGGACAGCGGGAATTCCGTGGTTGTTATCGAGCATAACCTTGACATAATCAAGACGGCGGATTATATCATAGACTTGGGCCCCGACGGCGGGGACAGGGGCGGCCGCGTGGTAGCCTGCGGCACGCCGGAGGAATTGGCGAAGGTTGAGGAGAGCTATACGGGGGAATATTTGAAGAAGGTATTATAGGAGGTATATGTTTTGCCGCAAAAAATTTGGAAAATAGCGGATTTTGACAAAGAAGAAGCCGCGAGGATGGCCGGGGAACTGAATATTGACGCTTTCACCGTTCTTTTGCTTATGACTAGGGGGTACAGGACGGAGGATGAAATAAACGGATTTTTATTTGACGACGGCAGCTTTTCCGACCCGTTTTTGTTGAAAGATATGAATAAAGCGGTTGAGCGGATAAGGAAAGCTGTCGACGAAAACGAAAAAATTACTATTTACGGCGATTATGACGCGGACGGGATAACTTCCACCGCTTTGTTATATTTATATCTTGAAAGCCTTGGGGCTGACGTTGCATATTATATACCTTCCCGTTTCGAGGACGGTTATGGTATGCATACAAACCCAATTGATAAAATATGTGCAGACAGCACAAAATTAATAATAACCGTGGACAACGGGATAACAGCCGTGAAGGAAGCGGACTATATAAAAAAACTCGGGATGGAACTAATAATAACCGACCACCACACTACCGGGGATACCCTCCCCTATGCCTGTGCAATTGTCGACCCGAAACGGCCCGGCGCTGAAAGCGGGTTCAGGGATTACGCGGGGGTCGGCGTGGTTTTCAAGCTTATATCCGCGCTGGAAGACGGCGGATGCGAAGAAATCCTTGAGAACTACGCCGATTTGATTGCGCTCGGCACCGTGGCGGATATCGTGCCGCTTACAGGCGAAAACCGCACGCTGGCTAAGAGGGGGCTGGAGCTTATAAACAGCGGCTCCCGTCCCGGCATAGAGGCTTTGAAGGAAACTGCTGGGCAAGCCGGGAAGCTTATAAATTCAACTGATATAGCCTTTTTTTTAGCCCCTCGGATAAACGCCGCGGGCAGAATGGGTTCGGCATATGACGCGCTGGAGCTTCTTTTAACCGATGATTTCGATATCGCGCGGGGGCTTGCGGAAAAGATTGAAACCGCGAACAATGAAAGGCATAAAGCGGAAGATGTTATTTACGGTGAAATAAACGAATATTTGCATAAAAACCCCGATATCCTCTGCGATAAAATTCTCGTTTTATCGGGAAAAGACTGGCACCACGGCGTTTTGGGCATCGCGGCGGCGAAGCAGGCCGAAAAATACGTCCGCCCCTGCCTGATAATTTCTAAGGACGGCGACGGCAATTCGCGCGGCTCGGCGCGAAGCATTGACGGCTTTTCAATATATGAAGCGCTAAAATCCGCCGCTCATTTATTAACCCGTTTCGGCGGGCATTCGCAGGCGGCGGGATTTTCCCTTGATGAAGAAAACATTGAAAAACTTCGCGGTATTCTTACAGATTACGCCGATAGCGCTCAACCGTTTTATCCGGAACTGACCCTTGACTGCAAGGTTAACCCGAAAAACGTCTCCCCCGCGCTTATCGACGGCTTTTTAGAGCTTGAACCCTTCGGACAGGGCAATCCCGCGCCGCTTTTCGGTATTTATAATGTGGTTATCAGGAAAATACAGCCGGCCGGCAACGGAAAACATATAAGAATGGCCCTTGAAAAGGACAAAGCCGTAATATACGCTTTTAAATTCCGGACGGAGGAGCCGTACTTCCCCTATTTTCCCGGCGACGCTGTGGATATAGCGGTGCGGCTTGAAAAAAACGAATATAACGGCGAAACCGGGGTCAATATACATATTAAAGATATCCGCCCCGCCGGGCTTGACTCCCCTGTTTTTGCGGAATCGCTGGCACTTTTTGAAAAGGCCGCGGGAGGGTCCCCTTTAACGGATGGCGAAATATTAAAAATCCGCCCGGACAAACCTCTTATAACGGAAATTTATAAATTTTTAAAGAAAAAGGGCGGGAAGCAATACGACGCGGAACATTTTTTGAGGCCTTTAGCTATCAATGAGCGCGACGCATGTAAAATAAAAACATCGCTGCTGGCACTGGTTCAGCTCGGACTGGCAACCGTAAACGAAAACGGCGTATATGCAATAACCGAAAACCCGGGAAAAACCAGCCTTTCAAACGCGCCTGTTTTGCAAATGCTGGATTTTACGGAATAATTTTTTAATGCAGAATGCAGAAATAATAATTCTGCTCGACATAATTTCTGCATTCTGAATTAAATTTAACAGGGGGGGGGGTGGCAATATGCCGGAAAATTTCATAAACGAATACAAAGAGCTGCGGGAACATCTGGCGACCGGTTTCCCCCCGGATGAGCTTGCCCTCATTGACAAAGCCTACGGCATAGCCGCCGACGCCCATGCCCCCCAAAACCGCTATTCGGGCCAGTCTTATATCATACACCCCGTCGCCGTCGCATCGATCCTTTTTATGTTCGGGCTGGATTATGAGGCGGTAACAGCCGGGCTGCTCCACGATGTGGTGGAGGACACCGGAATTGACCTGCCGGATATTAAACGGATATTCGGCGATGAAATAGCGTCCCTGGTCAACGGTGTTACAAAACTGGGCAAAATCCCGACGGCTACGCGGGAGGAGGAGCAGGCTGAAAACATCCGCAAGCTGCTTTTGGCGATGTCGGAGGATATAAGGGTAATCATCATTAAACTGGCCGACAGGATGCACAATATGCGAACCCTCGAATTTGTCCCGGATCAAAAACAACGGGACAAAGCCAAAGAAACACTTGAAATTTACGCACCTATAGCGCACAGGCTCGGGATACGGCCCGTGAAGGAAGAACTGGAAGACCGCGCCATCAGGTTTCTCGATCCCGTAGCATATGAAGAAATAAAGGAGTCGCTTGACGATTTAAGCCCTTCAAGGCTTGAGTTCCTTGAAAAAATAAAATCCCGTATCGGGGAAAAGCTGAAAAATGTCGTAAGCAGCGCGCAAATCGACGGAAGGATCAAAAGCGTACACGGCATTTACCGCAAAATGTATATGCAAAACCGTCAATTTGATGAAATTTACGATATTTACGCTGTCAGGGTCATAGTCGGTTCAGTCAATGACTGCTATAACTGCCTCGGCGTCATCCATGAGATGTTCAGGCCCATCCCCGGACGTTTCAAAGATTATATTTCAACCCCTAAGCCCAACCAATACCAATCTTTGCACACAACCGTAATAGGAAAAGAGGGCATACCTTTCGAAGTGCAGATACGGACCTGGGAAATGCACCGGACGGCGGAATACGGCATAGCGGCCCATTGGAAATATAAAATCGGGGTAAACGAAAAAAAGGAAGAAAAAATTGAAGAGAAGCTCAAATGGGTAAGGGAGATACTTGAGGATCAGCAGGACAATAACAATGCGGAAGAACTGGTAAGGACCATAAAAACGGATCTGGTCTCCGATGAGATTTTCGTTCTCACTCCTAAGGGGGATGTAAGAAGCCTGCCCCAGGGGGCGACGGTCATCGACTACGCATACGCGATACACTCCGCCGTCGGCAATAAAATGACGGGGGCAAAGGTTGACGGGCGGATCGTACCCATCGATTACAAGGTGAAAACGGGCGAAATCATTG
>WREG01000133.1 GCA_009779455.1 Oscillospiraceae bacterium | reverse complement strand
CCCGGAAGCGCCCTGCCTGAGGAATCCACGGAAAACGTGGCCGAAAGGCTTCCGCCCATGAAGTTCAGCGTCCCGTCAAGGCTTTTTTCAAGGCCGCACACGCCGTTCCTGCCGCCGCCGTCAAGATAGCCGATAAGCTGGGCGGCGGGCTGGTTTTCAGTGTACCGCACGGGTACTTCGAAGCATTTGATATTGTCCGTATCGGCAAGCCTTTTTTCGGAATTCACAAGCACGGGCAGGCCCTTCGCAAGGTTTGCCATCACCTCCTCTTTTTTATCCTTCAATAAATTGTCCGAAAGGGCATAAAGCACGTCGGGGACGGGGTTGACCGCCAATACGTATTTATGCCCCGCGTTGACGAGCGGGACGCGGTTCCTGTCGTAAATATAGCCCCGCGAATTCGCCGCGGTGAGGGTTTTGCCGCTCCCCGCGGCAGACGCGCCCGCGCTGTTCCCCGCCATTATAACGGAAAGGCGGAAAATCAGCAGGCCCATCAATATGATTATCAGGGAAAAGCTTCTTGTTACACGTTTCATGGCCGCTCCTGTTGTATGCATTGTTATATATTTTTGTCATTTTTATTAAATTTATTATGCGGCAATGAAATTGCTTGAAAAAATTTTATTTTGAGGATATAATTGGCGCAGCGTAATGGATTTATATATGCAAGGGAGTAGGGGACGCCGTTTCGGCGTCCCCTACGGGAAGAATCATAAATTACCTTAAGTTGTTGAAATTGAATAAAAAAATGCATATAGCAGGGACGGCGCAGTGACGTGCCGTCCTTTTTTATTTAAAACCCTCACTAAATCCTAATCCCTATCCCCTACCCCCTGATATTGTTACAAATGATTACAATTAGCCCCTAATGATTTGCATAATATAAATTTATATGCTATAATAATGGGCAATGCTGGAAAGGGATTGATTTTTTGATTAAAAGAAGCTCGGAACTGACCGAAACAATCAAGGAAAATATGCGCGGGGGCGACGGAAAAGTAAAAATCACCTCCGTTCTTGACGAGGGCGACTATGACGGGAAGTCAAGGCTTGTCGCCGTTTTGGCCTTTGAGCCGGGTTCCTCAATAGGCAAGCATACCCACGAAAACGAGGAAGAGATTTTTTATGTCCTCGAAGGCTCCGCCGCATACGACGACAACGGGGCGGAGGTCATATTGAACGCCGGGGAGAGCGCGGTCTGCAAAAACGGGCAATCCCACGCGGTTTGCAATAAATCCGATAAGATGTTGAAATTGTTTGCGATTATTTTGAAAGTGTAAGATTTTATGTTGGAATTTAAAGAAATGACGATAGACGATAAAGAGTGGGCAAGCGAACTTTATAAAATTTCCGGCCTCGCGGGCTGTTCAAACAGTTTCGGCACGCAATATATTTGGGCGCGCTCGTTTAAAGGGAAAATATGCAGACACAAGGATTTTCTCCTGTACAGGGGGGAAAAATACGGTTTGGCATACGCTATGCCCGCGGGCAAGGGCGACCTCGGGGAAGCGGCAGGGCTTATGAAGGCAGACGCGGAAGCGAACGGCGCAAAATTCAGGATGTTCGGGATTACCCTTGAAGATATCGAAAAATTAAAGAATGAATGCCCGGAAATCCATGATAATTTTGAATATAAAGAAAACAGGGGCTTTTTTGACTACATCTACCTGGCAAGCGACCTGGCCCTGCTTTCGGGGCGCAAATACCACTCAAAAAGGAACCATATTTCCCGTTTCGGGAAATCCTATGATATCGCGGTTGAGGTCATCAATCAAGGCAATATGGCGGAATGCCTTGATATTGCCGAAAAATGGGCCGAGGGGAAAAACGGCGGCGACGGGGATTATAATTTCGCGGACGAGCTTGACGCGCTGAAACGCTCTTTTGACAATTATGAAAGGCTCGGGTTTTGCGGCATTATTTTAAAGGCGGACGGAAAACCCGCCGCTTTCACAATCGGGGAAGAGCAAAACGGCTCAACTTTTTTGACGCATTTCGAAAAAACCCTGCCCGAAGCGGAGGACGCCTACCCCGTCATAAACAACAAATTCGCTTTAATGCTGAAAGACAAATATGAATACATAAATCGCGAGGACGACGTGGGTAACGAGGGGTTGAGGAAATCGAAACTTTCGTATCATCCGGTTGTTTTGCTGGAAAAATACAACGCTATAGCTCGCGTCTAGAGCCGCAGGGATTAGGGATTAGCCCGTAGGGTTTCCGGTTTATCGGGATAAGAATCAGGGATTAGGATGGGGCATAACGAACTAAAAAATTTGTGGGAAGCCGTTTTTTTTGATGACAGGGCGGTCATTGATAAATTTTTCGGGCTGCTGCAAAAGGACGAATTAACATTGACCGAAAAATCGGGCGGGAAAACCATGTCGGTTTTATATCTATTGGAAAACAAGCTTAACATAGACGGCAAAATTTATAACGGGTTATATGTTTACGCCGCCGCGACGCTCCCCGAACACCGGCGCAAAGGGCATATGGAGCGGCTTCTCGGAAAAGCGGAAAATATTGCGGAATCGAAAAACGCCGATTTTATCTCGCTATATCCGGCTGCTGAAAAGCTTTATCATTATTACTCCAAATTCGGGTATCGGCCTGTTTTCAAGACGGAAAAAGCGATAATCGAAAAATCGGCGAAGGGTTTTATCGTAAATACACGGGTGCGAACCGCACCGGGGCTTTCTGCTTCTGAATTTATAAAAATACGCGAAAATTCTTTAAACATAGCGGGGCGGCCTTATATTACATGGCGTGAAAATGCCGCCGAATTCCTTTTTTGCCAACTTAAAGCATATAACGGTTTTATTTTAAGCAATAACAGCGCGTATATCTACGGACATATAAAAGACGGCAGGGCGTTCATCAACGAGGCGGCAAGCGTTGCGGGGGATTTTGCCGATATTGCAACCCTTTTAAACGATATCCCCGCAGATTCATTTGAAATCCGCCTGCCCTGCGGTTTATATGATATAGAAAATTATGGTATAGATATACAAGAGCGTTGCATCGCCGACGGCGGTATGATTTTGCCGCTTTCGGAAGAATTAAAGCAATCCCTTCAAAAAAGCCCTCATCCATATCTTGGCATTACGCTTGAATGAAAGGTTTTGATCCTGATGATATGCGAATTCATAGCTCCCGGCTTTGAAGAAATAGAGGCCATAACCCCGCTCGACCTGCTCCGCAGGGGCGGCGTTGAGGTTTTTACCGTCGGGATCGGCGGCAAAACGGTAGAGGGCGCCCACAATATAAAGGTGGACTGCGATTTTGAGGAATCCGAAGCGGAATTCAGCGGCAGCCTTGACGGCATAATACTGCCCGGGGGGATGCCGGGTACGGAAAACCTGAAAAACAGCGCGGTCGTGCGTAAATTTATTGATTTCGCGTATAAAAACAATTTGATGATCGCCGCCATTTGCGCCGCGCCTTCGATTTTAGGGGAAATTGGAATATTGGAAGGGAAAAAAGCGGTTTGCTACCCGTCTTATGAAAAATTTCTGCGCGGCGCTGCCATAGGCGGCGCGGATACGGTAAAAGACGGCAATATAATAACTTCAAAAAGCGCGGGGACCGCTGTGAGCTTTTCCCTCGAAATAATAAAATACCTTAAAGGAAGCGAAAAAGCGGATGAGATACGGAGGGCTGTATATTGGAAGCAGTAAAAGATTTGCGCCCGCAAAAAACCGTTCTCAGGAAATTTTATAAAGAATACAGGGATTCGCTGCCCGAATCGGAAAAAAACAGGCTTGATAAAAAAATACAAAACAAATTGCTTAATACGCATCTTTTCAGGGACGAAAAAAATATTCTTGTTTATGTTTCGATGAAACGCGAGGTAAATACATTTGAAATAATTGAAACGGCGTTTTCAATGCGGAAAACCGTCGCGGCCCCGCGTTGCGTCCCCGGGACAAGGGATATGGATTTTTATATCATAAATTCCCTTGAGGACTTTGAAGAAAGCAATTTAGGGGTCTTGGAGCCGGATATGCAAAAATGCGAAAAATACAGCCTTTCAGAGGGTGGCGTCTGCATAGTCCCCGCTCTCGCGTTTGACAAAAACGGATACCGTTTAGGATACGGCAAAGGGTATTATGACCGTTTTCTGTCAAATTTTAACGGAATGCCGATAGGCCTGTGCCATACCTCATGCCTATCGGGGGAAGGGCTGCCCCACGGACGGTATGATAAGCGGGTTTCGCTTATTATTACGGAGGACGGGATAATTTACATTTAAAGGAAACGAGATTTAATTATTATGGACGAAAAGAAAAACAATAAAAACCAAAATGAGCGGAAGCCCGCCGGCCGGACGGACGGACGGAGCACGGCAGGCCCCGGCGGAATGAATTCCGCGGGGAAAAAGCCCGCAGCGCCTAAAAGCGCCCCGGCCAACACAAGGAGGTTCGACCCCGTGCCCACATCCGACCCGAACAGGGGGAATATCCCCATAAGCAGAAGCAGCGGCATCCTCCGTCCCGAAAGGTCTGCGGATGACAACAGATATATAAACGGCACCTATATCCCCCGGGGCAAACAGGGGCCGACCGTCAGCGGCGGGGAAAACGAACGGCCGCAGGGCAGGTCTATACTCCGTGCGCCTCAAAACGCGCCTGCGCCCGCGCCCGAACGAAAACCGCCCGCAAGGGAAGCGCCGAAAAACGCTGAAAAAAGGCCAAAAAAAAGCAATAACAGAAACGTTTACAGAAGCCTCCTCACTACTGTGATCATCATGATTTTCGTGGTTGCAGCCGCTATGGCGGCAAGCATCGCCGCCATTTCCTGCATAAACGACATTTTTGCGATTAACAGGACAAACGAGCTTATAACGGTATCTATCGACGAAAAGCTTGCCACATCTGAAATAATATCAATACTTAAAGACAACAGCCTTATAAAGAATGAGCAATTCTGCAATTTGGCGATAAAATTTCTGAAAATTGACGAAGCGGAATATATTGAGGGCATATACGACCTGTCGCCGAGCATGGGGCTTGAGGGTATGTTAAGCAGGCTGAAATCCACAAGCACGTCGTCCAAAAGCATAATGATAACCTTCCCCGAAGGCTATACGATTGACCAGATAATCGAAAAACTCGACAAAAACGGCGTCTGCTCCGCCGCCAACCTGTACAAGACCATCGAGGAAAAGGATTTCACAAAGGACTACCCTTTCCTTGCGGCCGTCCCGAACAAACAGGACAGATACCAGCTTTTGGAAGGCTACCTTTACCCGGACACCTATGAGTTTTATATAGGGGAAAACCCCTATTTGGCTATTAAACGGTTTTTGGACAACTTCAGGAACAAATGGACGGAAGACTATCAAAAGCTGGCGGACGATATGGGCTATTCGATAGACGACGCAATAACGCTTGCGGCCATTATTGAAAGGGAAAGCGCAAACACAAAAGAAATGAAAACAATTTCGGGAATCCTTCAAAACCGCATAAACAATAAAACAGGGCTTTTTAAAAGGCTCGAATGCGACGCCACAAAATCGTATATCCCGAAAGTCCCCGAAGGCAGGCTTGCGCCACAGCGGATAACGGAGCTTTCAAACCGTTATGATACGTATATAGTCGAGGATTTGCCGGCAGGGCCGATATGCAACCCGGGCAACGCCGCCATAGAATCCGTCCTTAAACCGGAAAAAACAAAATATATGTTCTTCCGCCACGACGTAAACCGAAAGGTTTATTACGCGGTGACGGATGCGGAGCATTACCAGAACGGGCTTGCCGTTCAGAGGGTGAATAACAGCAGCAACTAAATTTATTAGGTTTTGTGCAAAATATATATATTATATATATTAATTTTTGCTTGATTTTGTTGGCCGGATATGATATGATTTTTTTATTGAGTATTTTTCATTAAATATGTAAAAATAATTTAAAGAAAAAGGTGGTTTAATGGCAAAAAAACAAAAAGACCCAAAACCCCCGGTT
>WREG01000132.1 GCA_009779455.1 Oscillospiraceae bacterium | reverse complement strand
TGTTTTTCGCGTTTGAGATACTTTTTTTCAGCTCTAAAACGTGGCGTATGCCGTTATTCTCCTTATCCGTATTTGTCCTTTTGACCGCGCTGATAAAATTCCTTCTGGAATTTTCGGATAAAAAAGAGGAGGAATACCGCGTTGTCACGGAGGAAAAATTAAAGTCCGAGCGTTTCAAAACGGAGCTTATAACCAATGTTTCCCACGATATAAAAACGCCCCTCACCACAATTATCAACTATGTTGACCTTTTGGGCAAAACGGGATTAAACGCGGAGATGAAGTCTTACACGGACGTGCTTGAAAGAAAATCAAGGCGGCTTAAAACCCTTATCGAGGATTTGATGGAAGCCTCAAAGGCCGGCACGGGCAACATAAAGGCCGCGCCGGAAAATATCGACTGGACGGAGCTTATATACCAGATAGCGGGGGAGTACGACGAGCAGATGGCAAATAGGGGTTTAGAGCTTGTCTGCAAATTCCCCGAAGAGAAGGTTATAATATTCGCCGACGGCAAACATGTCTGGCGGGTGATGGAAAATATTTTCAACAACGCAGTTAAGTATTCGATGGAGGGTACGCGAATTTACGCCGGGCTTGAAATAAACGGCGAAAAAGCGGTTTTCTCCCTGAAAAACGTGTCGAAAGAGCCGATAGGCGTTTCAGCCGACGATCTGACGGAGCAGTTTGTGCGCGGCGACCACGCGAGGCACACCGAAGGGACGGGGCTGGGGCTTTACATAGCCAAAAGCCTGACCGAGATTATGGGCGGGGAGATATATTTAAAAGCCGAGGCGGATCTTTTTTCCGTTACAATAATATTTTATAGGAATATTTGAAAAAATTTTGTAATGCACTTGCAAAATAATTAATTAAATAGTATAATAAACGTGGGTTATTGTAAATTACCCGCGTTTAAATTTTTGTTTTTGTATAAAACAATGGAACGGAGAATTATTATGAAAAAATATGTATGCACGGTCTGCGGTTACGAATATGACGGCGACATCCCATTTGCGGAGCTTCCCGACGATTTTGTATGCCCGGTTTGCGGCGTCGGCAAAGATATGTTTGAGGAGTCCGATGGATGAAAATATGCGGTAATATTTATGCCGTCGGCGCCGTCGATGAAAGAATAAGGATGTTCCACGGCTACCGGACTCCCATAGGCACCACCTATAACGCCTACCTTGCCGTCGGCAGCAGGGTCACGCTTATTGACTTTGTAAAGCGGCCCTTCGCGGATGTTTTGTTGAGCAATATAAAAGCGGTATTGGGAGAACGTAAAATTGAATACATCATCTGCAACCACGCGGAGCCCGACCACAGCGGCGCGCTGCCGGAGGTTTTAAAGGCTTACCCGGACGCGGCCCTTTACGGGACGGCCGCCTGCGAAAAGACGCTGAAAGCTTATTGCCCCGAAACGGAAATTAATTTTAATGCCGTAAAAACGGGCGACGTTCTTGATGCGGGCGAATTTACTTTTACATTTATCCCCATGCCGATGGTACACTGGCCCGACAGCATGGCAACATACATGGCGGATGAAAAAATGCTTTTCCCTAACGACGCTTTGGGTCAGCATATAGGCACGGGGGAGGTTTTCGACAGCGATTTGAGCCTCGAAAAGCTCTTTGAAAGGGCGGGGGATTATTACGCCAACATAGTCCTGCCGTTTTCCGCGCCCGTTAAAGCGCTTTTGAAAAATTTAAACGGTTTTGAAATAAAAACCGTTTGCCCCTCCCACGGTGTGATATTAAAGGACGCCCTGCCCCGAATGCTTGAAAAGTATGCCGCTTGGAGCGACAATGTTACGGACGGCGAAAGCTTTACGGTAATATACGACACCATGTGGGGCACGACAAAAAAAATGGCGGAGCGGATTTTTGGCGATTATACCGCAAAAGGTTTTAAGGGGGATATTATAAACCTTTCCGAAAAGCATCATTCATACGCTATGGCAAGGCTTTTGGAATCAAAATATATTTTTATAGGCTCTCCTACCCTTAACAACGGCATGATGCCGTCGGTTTCCGCTTTTTTGACCTATATGAAGGGCTTAAAACCGAAAAACAGGATCGGCAGGGCTTTCGGCTCCTATGGCTGGAGCGGCGAAGCCGCGCCGCAGATACACGATATTTTAAGCTCCTGCGGGTTTGAGATGATGGAGCCGGAAAAGGTTCTGTGGAATTTTTAATAAGTGAAAGGATTATCAACATATGCGAGAAGAAATAAAAATTTTGGCCAGCGACACGGCTTCGATGACCAAAAGGATAAACAGCAGGCTGAAAAACAAAAAAAGCATAAACCTTTTTACCGTTATGGAGCGCGAAAGGCTTGACATATTGCTGAACCGCCTGTTCGCGAAGGCTTATGACGTAATCGGCGAGCTTAGATGCACCGCCTATGTTACGGAAGAACCTTTAAGCTTCGGGGACAGGTATAAAGGCGAGGAGATGGGCATATATGTGGGCTTTGTATGGGCGCGGGGCGTTTTCGACTGCGCCTGGTTCCATATGACCGGCATTATCCCCGACGGGTACAAGGATATCGAAAAAGAGCTGGTGTTTTTGATAAACGCGGGGGGCGAGGGTCTTGTCTGCGACAGGGACGGCGTGGAAAAGCAGGGCATAACCTGCTGGTCGTCTGATTTTTCATATTATTTGGGTATGCCCGTCAAAAGGGTAGTCCTCAACGACAACCTTTCATCGGGCGGCAAGGTGGATTTCTGGATAGACTGCGCGGCCAACGACCTTTTCGGCAAAATGCAGAACCACGCCAAGGTGCAGGAGATGTCGATAGCCGTAGTCAACCCGGCCATAAGGGCGCTGGCATATGATATACAGGTATTGCTGTCCGTTTACGACTACAACCCCGACATAGGCTTCACAAAGGCCGTTTACGGCCGCGTCTCGGAATATTTGAAGGATGTGGACAAGATAACCGAGCAGAACGCGGGAAGGTACAGGGAGCTGCTGCGGCCCTTTATAACCCAGCGGAACGAAGGCCCCGCGTTTCAGTTTTCAGCCGTAGGCCACGCCCATCTTGACCTTGCCTGGCTCTGGCCCATAAGGGAGAGCAAGCGCAAGGCCGCCCGCACCTTCACGAATCAGATAGTGAACATAAAACGCTATCCCGATTACGTTTTCGGGGCGTCCCAGGCCCAGCTTTACGAATGGGTTAAGGACGAATACCCCCGTATCTACGCTCAGGTGAAGGAATTGGCGAAAACAAAGAACTGGGACGTGCAGGGCGCGACGTGGGTGGAAATGGATTCCAACCTTATCGGCGGCGAGAGCATGATAAGGCAGTTTTTCTACGGCAAAAAGTTCTTCCGCGAGGAATTCGGGCAGGAGATGAAGATTTTTTGGGTCCCCGACAGCTTCGGCTATTCCGCCTGCCTGCCGCAGGTCATGAAGCTCGCGGGCGTGCCGTATTTCCTCACGCAGAAGATGAGCTGGAACAGGGTAAACAAATTCCCTTACCACTCTTTCAAATGGCAGGGGCTTGACGGTTCAGAGGTTTTGGCCCATATGCTCCCCGAGGATACCTACAACTCACCCATGCGCGGCGATTTTCTCAAATACGGCTATAACAACTACCGTGAAAAAGGAATTTCCGATATGGCCATGATACTTTACGGCATAGGCGACGGCGGCGCGGGGCCGGGCTTCGAGCATATAGAGAGGGCGGTGCGCTTTAATGATATAAAAGGTATGCCCAAGGTCAATATGGAAAAAAGCGCGGATTTCTTTGAAAAATTCGACGATGAAAATATAAATTATCCAACGCACAAAGGCGAGCTTTACCTCGAAAAGCATCAGGGCACATATACGACTCAGGCGAAAAATAAAAAATACAACAGGAAATGCGAATTCGCCCTCCGCAATTATGAAATGCTGGCAGCGGCTGCGTTAAAAAACGGTATTGAGATACCCATAAGCCTCGAACGGCTCGAAAAGCTGTGGAAGGAATGCCTGCTTTACCAGTTCCACGATATCCTGCCCGGCTCCTCGATAGACAGGGTATACGAAGAGAGCGTCCCGCGCTATAAGGAAATATACGGCGAGCTGACGGACGGCATTGAAACGCTGATAAACATATTGGCCCCGCCGGGCGCTGTGGTAAACCTCAACCCGTTCGCATACAATATGATGATAAAATCTAATGACGGCTGGCATGATTTGGGCATCCCCGCGCTTGGGTACGCGAAACCGGATGAAAAAAACAGAATCAGCGAATTTTACGCGAAAGCGGACGGCGAAAAAATAGAAAACGATAAAATCACCGTCAAATTTAAAGAAGGGCTGATAGTGTCATTGCACGACAGGGCCCTGAACAGGGAATTCGCCCCCGAGGGCGGGAAAATGGGCGTGTTTTCGCGGTATAAGGACACGGGGGACTGCTGGGACATAAAGCCTGCAAAATACGAAAGCACGAAAAGGGACGCCGACCTGATAGGCTTCAGGACCGGGACGGACGGCGCGGAGGCTTTCGCGGACATAAGCTTTTCCATAGGGAATACCACGATTTACGAGAGGGTCAGCGTAACGGACGGCTCGAGCCTCGTCTCCTTTGACATTAAAATAGATTGCAGCCAGGAAAACAGTATGCTGAGGATGGCGTTCCCCGTAAACATAAAAACGGACGAATGCAATTTCAACATCCAGTTCGGCCATATCGCGAGAAAAACCACGGAAAACAACAGCATAGAAAAGGCGCAGTTTGAGGTTTCGGGGCAGAAATTCGTCGATATGTCGGAAAATGAATGCGGGCTATCCCTGCTCAACGACTGCAAATACGGCTACAGGTGCAAAAACGGCGTTATGGACGTGGATTTGATAAGAAGCCCCAAAGGCGGCCCGGGCAGCGAGGTGGACCAGGGCAAAAACCATATCAAGCTGGCCCTGCTGCCCCACGCGGGCGTACTGGGTTCGGAAACCTACAAACAGGCCTACCTGTTAAACAATCCTTTGATTTTTAACTCAAATGGCAAAAATCCCGCCGTTCCCGGCTCCCGACCCCTGATTCCCGGCTCCTGCTACCGTTGCGATAACGATAATATTATCCTTGAAAGCATCAAAATCCCGGAGGACGGGAACGGCATAATCGCACGGTTCTATAACTGCTCCGCGTCGGCGCAGTCGGCGAAGGTGGTAATTAAAGGTTATGAGCCGCGCTGCGCTGCCGACATAGAGGAGAATAATTTGGGTGAATGCGGCGATGTTATCGCTTTGGAGGGCTTTAAACTTATCAATATAAGGTTCTGTTAGCAAAAATACGTAAATTATAATCATAATACATAAATGAGCGTATCATATTTTATGACAATTATCCTATATTGTAAACAAATGTTAACAGATTGTTCATATAAAAGTATAGAAAATGACTTGACAAATGGGAAACGAATAATGTATAATGCATACGAATTTAGTAAATAATTCACTATAAATGCCGACAAGAATTGTGTAAATTGGTAAGAATATGCTGGAATTATTGTGAATTATTACAATATCAAGCATAAGAACGAGATTTAAGGCACTACATATTGTTTGTCGCATTATTAACGGTTTCCCTTCTGTCAAAGGCATATAAACCTGTCAAGGGCAGAAAAATAAGGAAGTGATTGCATGGCCGGGGATTTAGATTTATTCTCATTAGATGATTTTAACAGCGGTTTTTTCGGCGAAGACGGCAAATCTTCAGGCAGCGCGCCGGACGGCGCGAAAAACAAAGCTAAAGCAAGCAAAGGCCGCCCGAAAATAGTGACGATAGTGTCAAACGTCCTTTTTTACGCGGTGATAATTTCGGTACTTACGGGCGCGACGGTTTTCGCGCTCAGCAGGAACGCCGACAAAGCATTTTTCGGCTACAGGTTCTACAACGTGCTTACCCCCAGTATGGCGCCCGTCATCAACAAGGGCGACCTGGTTTTCGTCAAGGTGGTCCCGTCATCGGACATACAAAAGGGCGACATAATAACCTTTAACCCCTC
>WREG01000131.1 GCA_009779455.1 Oscillospiraceae bacterium | reverse complement strand
TGAGGTTCAGGAACCATTTTCCGGCGAAGCATCTGTAAAAATCCATCCCGTCCGCGCCGCCGTCAAGAGCCGTTTTCGGTTCGGCCCTGACCTCAGCCTGCAAGCTTTCAAGCTCATTTGAGGGGATATACGGGGGGTTTGATATTATCGCGCCGGGACAAGGCAAATTTGCGGGGAAGCCGCCGAAAATGTCATATTCCAGGACTTTTGTGTCGGGAAAAGCGAGGTTATGAACGTTTTTATTAAGATAATACAAAGCCTCCGCGTTTTTTTCAAGCAAATATACTTCAGCGTCGGGGCGTTTCGCGGCCACCGCGAGTCCGACACAGCCGGTACCCGCGCAAAGGTCGAAAATTACGGGGCAAGCAACATTTTCAAGCCTTTGAAGCGTGAGGGATGCCAAAGTTTCCGTCTCCGGGCGTGGTATCAGCACGCCCGGCCCGACTTTAAGCCGCAACCCGAAAAAATCCCATTCTCTTATTATATACTGGAGCGGCTCTTTTTTGATTCGCCTTTGCAAAAATGATAAAAACAGTTCTGATTTGCGGGAATCTGCCGCCTCCTGCGGGCTTCTTAAAATATCCTGCTTTTTCAGCCCGAAACAGCTTTCAAAAAGGCAGAGCGCGTCAAATTCCGCGTTTTCAACCCCGTTTTCTTCTAATATGTTTATCCCGTTTTTTAAAGCGCTAGATAAAGTCAATTTTAACTCTCAACTCTCAATTCTCAATTCTCAACTCTAAACTTCCCCGTCCCCTGATTCCTCAACAACAGCCTTTAACGACGCTATGCCTATCTCTATCATATCATCCGACGGCTCTATGGTCGTTATCCGCTGCATGGCAAGTCCCGGGGCGGAAAGTATCTTCACAAAAATATTGTCGTGCTTCCCGGCGAAGCGGATAAATTCATAGCCTATCCCCATAATAACGGGCATTATGGCGAGCTTCGCGGCCGTCCAAACAAGCCTGCTCTCGCGCAAGCCGGGGAACGCGAGGTTTAAAGCCGTCGAGACGAAAACGCTTATTACAAGGACTACAAAAATAAAGCTGGTGCCGCAGCGGGGATGAAACCTTTTTTGCTTCCTCACATTTTCGACGTTGAGTTCCTCCCCGGACTCGAAGCAAAAAATGGTTTTATGCTCCGCCCCGTGGTACATAAAGGTGCGCTTTATGTCCTTTATCCGCGAGACAAGGTACATATAGGTTACCAGCACGGCCATCCTGATAACGACCTCAATCGCCGGGCGGAAATTCCCTATTGTAAATTTAAGCAATTTTTCGGCCATATCGACGATGAACGCGGGGAACCATATAAAAAGGAAGATGCTCATAACAACCGCTATGGCTGAAGCCGCGACCATTATGGCAGCCGTGAATTTTTCGCCCATATGCTTTTCAAGCCAAAGGTCAACCTTGGATTTTTCTCCCTCCTGCGTGTCGTCCTCGAATTTGCCGGATATCTCCGCGCTTTCCATCATGCACTTATAGCCGAATATCATCGTTTCAGCGAAACTGACGACGCCGCGCATGACAGGCCAGCCCAATATTTTTACCTTGTCTTTTAATCGCCTGAACTCTTTTTTCTCGGTATGGATGCTGCCGTCGGCTTTGCGGACGGCAATAGCCGCACCCTTCGGCCCGTTCATCATTATGCCCTCGATAAGGGCCTCCCCGCCGACGCTGATCCTCTCTTTTTTATCTTTATTTTTTGCCATTTTTTTATTCCCTTCTACGTTATGTATTTTTTGATACGACCAAATTATTTTTACGCGCAAAATCTTCATTCATTACAATAACATCAAATTTCCATAATCTTAATTCTCTTTTAGGAAACCGTTCTGTTATTCTAGCTTTAATGCGTTTTATGCCATCCGCTTTACGGTTCTTTATCACCAACACCATTGTGAATTCCACATTTTTATTTATAAAATCAATATAATTCAAGGGGAGTTCACGTTTATCATAATTATTATTTTCAAACCACAAAGAGAGAGTCAAATAAAAGCTGTCAACAAATTTTTTAACAATCCCATCGACGTTTTTATTAAAATCTTCTTTGTTGCTTATATCCGGGAGAGTTGTTTTAGCCTCAACGAATAAAAGTTTATTTTTTTCAGGACGGAATAACACAAATTCTACTGTGGAAAAACCGTTGCCTCCAAAATTCTTTTTATATATATCTGATTTTTCAATGCGAAAACATTTGCTTTCATCAAAATTGCCGAATTCCATCTCTGATTCTTTAAAGTCCATAATCAAAGAGCCCCCTCTATTTCGGCCTCAAGCAATTTTATTTCACCCTCAACTATGGAATTGTTTTCCAGTAAATCATAATCCTCCTCGCGCTCATAAGCCGTTCCATTCTCCGTTTTATATAGGCTGAAAAACGATGCATTATCTTCTTTTTTGCGCTTGACGCTTAAATATTTCATCAGATTATAGCTGTGCGTCGCGGCTATAATTTGAACGCCGTGCCGTTGCAATTCAAGCATTATATCAACCAGCACGGGGATGTTTTCGGGGTTGATGCTCGCTTCCGGCTCATCCCACAAGATAACGCTGTTCTCGCTTATGCTCTCATTCATAATAAGCTGCCAAATAAGCCCCAGCCGTTTGAACCCGTCGGCTTCCATAGAAAACGGGATTACATCGCCGTTCGATTTTTTAACCCAAAAACTGCCGTCGTCTTTCACCTCGACGACACCGCCGATTATATTTTCGATTATAGGGGCTATATTTTTGGCGATTTCAGGCATTTCCTTTAATTTCCAGGCCTGGGCTTTCTTTATTATATCAAGCAAAGTGTCGTCAAAAGGCATATTCTCGCCATATTTTTCTTTCATGGACAACAAGCCTTTGGCGTGGGTAAGCATTTCATTTGCGGGGATGAATACGAGATCGGGAAATACTTTTGATATAGAATATGATACCGATATTGAATCATAAAAATTTATTTTCATATATCCTTTTTCTACGCCAAACACAGTCTCATATTTACTAAATTTTGCAACTGCATACGTGTACAGAAGTTTTAATAAATGTGTTTTCCCGACACCATTTTTTCCAATTAATAAATTTATCCCCTTGGAAAATTCCATGTTAAAATCCGAAAAAACGGTAAAATCCTTTATTTGAATTTTTTTTACGACCATAACACACAGCCCCTAATAAATATTTTAATTATTGCCATGGCGATTAATAACCGCCCCTGCAAATCTCTCAACTTTCAATTCCTACAACAGCGGCAGCAAAATTTCCACCATCGTCCCCTTGCCTATTTCGCTGTCAATATTTATCTCCCCGTCATGCAGTTTTATTATCTCGTCCGCTACGGCAAGCCCTATACCCGAACCCTTGACCGACAGGTTGGATTTGAAAAATTTCTCTTTTATATGGGGCAAATCCGGTTTTGAAATACCGCAGCCGCTGTCCTCAACTATAATTTTCAGCATTTTTTCGACGATTTCGGCGTCAACTGTGACTTTGCCGTCTTTTTTTGTATACTTCAAAGCGTTGTCAAGGATGTTTACGAAAACCTGTTTTATCCTGTTCGCGTCGGCGTGCATTACGGCGGGTATATCCGGGGCTTCGTACTTTAGCTCTATCCCCTCGCGCATGGCCCTGTCGCGGAAAACGAAAACCGTTTCGTCAAGCTCCGCCAGCACGTCGATTTTTTTAGGCTTCAATTCAAGCCTGCCGCTTTCCATCCTTGAAAAATCAAGCAGCTCCTCAACAAGGACCGATAGCCTGTCCGCTTCGTTTATGATGGCCGAAAGGCCTTTTACGGATATTTCGTCGCTGTTTTCGCTTAAATCCAGCAGGGTTTCGCCCCAGCCTTTTATTGTGGTTAGCGGCGTCCTCAGCTCGTGGGACACGGTAGATATGAACTCGTTTTTCGTCCTGTCGGCTTCGCCTATTGCTTCCGCCATTTTGTTGAACGTGGCGCAAAGCTCGCCTATTTCGTCGTCGTATATGCGGGAGTCTATTTTAGCGCTGAAATCCCCCTCGGCCAAAAGCTTCGCGGATTCGTTGATCTTTTTAACGGGGCTGACGATGGAGCTGACAAAAAACAGGCCTGATACGGTAACAAGGACAACAGCCCCGAGGCAGGACAATATCAACACCGTTGTTATTTTCAAAAGCTGTCTGTCGAGATCGTCAAGGGATACCATATACCTGACGGCCCCGTTGTTGCCGCTGTCCTCGGTAAACGGGAGCATGGCCGTCACGGCGTAAAGCTTCTCGCCGGTGGAGCGCCTGCCTATCCACTCCCCCGCCCCCGTCTCGGAAACCAAGGCGGCTTTATAATCGGCCATCCCGTCTATATCGGGCGGGAAGCCCGTGGACGTTATCAGCACTTCGCCGTATCTGTCTATCACCCAAACCTCCATAAGGCTCGGCTCGGCGAAATTTTCAATGAATTCGTAGGACCGCTCCCTGAACTTGTCGTCCGACGAGTCCGGCGGGCTTAAATAAGCGCTGAAAAACGTGGCGACGCTGTCGCTGAAGGCGCGGGACTCCAAAACAGCCTGCGCGCTTTTGTAATATTGTATACGGAATATATAGGAAATAATAAACGTGACGGCCATAAGAAAAACCACTATAACCGCCAGGGTGCTTATTATCCACCGCCGTGTAATGCCTTTATTGATCATAACTTCCTCTTGTTTTTGTCATGCTGACATATTAAATTGCTCCGCTATATGGCAAAGATTTAATGTATTTTTCCATATATTCAAAATCGGGTTTGCCGTCTTGCTTCGCAGGCAACTTTATTATTGATGACAGCATACGAGAATTTACAGACCATTTCAAACCGTAATTATATCTAAACTTTTCAAGTTTTATTAATGTCGTGATAAATAAACCAATATATTCATTGAGGTCAAAATTTTTTAACTTTAATGTAACAACTTTTTCACTGGCAAAAAAAGGATAGTCATGATAAAATGCTTCTCCTATACTGCCGTCATAATTTAAAACAATTACATTTCCATTCCTGTTATATGTATCAACAAATGCTGATATCCCATTGTTTAGTGCGGACGCACTTACATACGGATATGGCCCGTTATTCATGTCTTGCAAATAAGTTGAGCTTCCTCGCTCAACAATAAAAATATCCTCATATTTATAAGGCTTCCATAAACTTGTATTTACTTCTAGATTTTTAACTTTTTCACCTTGCGTAAGGGAAAATTTAGAAAAATCTTCTTGTGTGACATAATATGCGATATATTTTAATACGGAATCTTTAAAATGATCTGCGGATAATTGCGAATAATCTGTTTCCATATAGGGTTCCGCACACCATTCATCTTTATGCCCAACTTCTTTTTTTACTGACAACCCTATTAATTCATCATTGTTTCTATACGCTTTTAAAAACCTTTCTTTAATATCTTTCCAATTTGAAAAATAATCAATTCGGCCCTTGCGTTTACGTTTGACGAAACCATCATTTTTTAAATACCCGAACCATGTTTTTTTATTTGCATTTGGTTTATTAGCTTCGAATACCATTATACAAGTAACAACGCCAACCGGATAAAATAAATCATCCGGCATAGAAATAACCGCTTTAAGAGTATGTTTTTCTAAAATCCGTTTTTTTACTATTTGTGTTCTTGCTTCGTCTTTAATAGCACAACTCATTTGAACAATAGCCGAAACCACACCATTTTGCCCTTCTACTGCCTCAAGCGCTTTTTCAATAAATTCAAGTTGCACATCGGTTCCTTGATCATATGGCGGATTAAGGAAAGAAATGGTAGGCTTTAATTTTTTAATTCTTTCAATTGTGGCTATATCAAAGCAATCCGCCCTGTCAAGATTCGATTTGCCGTCGCCACGCAGCATCATGTTTGAACAGGCAAAAGTAAACATGTCAGGCCTTATCTCTACTCCTAATAATTGATTCGCCCTTATATCAGACTTCCGTTTTCCATCATTCCCCGCAAGCGCAATCATTTTTTTCATTGCGGCAATAAGAAACCCTCCT
>WREG01000130.1 GCA_009779455.1 Oscillospiraceae bacterium | reverse complement strand
TCCCTTACCTTATGTCGTCGCACCCCGGCTCCG
The DNA here is from genome assembly GCA_009779455.1 of Oscillospiraceae bacterium. GTDB lineage: Bacteria > Bacillota > Clostridia > Oscillospirales > Acutalibacteraceae > WREG01. The sequence continues at coordinate 5,976 of WREG01000130.1, read as the reverse complement.
ACCTGAAAAGCGCCGTCGAGTTGGCGTTATTCTTGAAAAAGAATAATATCCGCCCCGAGCAGGTGCAGGATTTTTACCCTACGCCGGGGACGGTATCGACGGCAATGTTTTACACCGGGATGGATATTTATACATTGGAACCTATGTATACGGCCAAGGACGCCCGCGAAAAATCCATGCAGAGGGCCTTGCTTCAATATTATGAGCCGAAAAACAGAGAGCTTGTTATAGAAGCCTTAAAACGGGCAAACAGAACGGATTTGATAGGGAACAGCGATAAATGCCTGGTTTCTTACGGTAAAAACAACAAAACGGAGATGAATGCGTATGCCAAAATCGGCAAAGCCTACAAAGGCGGGAACGTCAAGAAAAAATAAGTTGACAAGATGCATAATTATTAGTATAATTGTATGCATGACGGCGGCGTCGCTGCTTATAACCTACGCCGGCGATTTGCACCTGCCCTTTAAAATACCGTCGTGGAACAGGATTTTATATTCGCTTGATAAAAGCAGCCCCGATTTGGGCGGCTACCCCGTAAAAGTCCATTTCCTTGATGTGGGCCAAGGGGACTGTGCTTTTATAGAGACAGGGGGCCACGCCATTCTCATTGACGGCGGGGAGCGGGGCAACGCCGATAAAATAAAATCGTACATATATTCAGCGGGCTTTGACAAAATAGACCTGATGATAGCCACGCACCCGCACAGCGACCATATGGGGGGCCTTGTGGGCATCCTCGAAAGCGTTCCCGTAAAAGAGATATTGATGTCGGAACTGGACGAATTCAATACGCCTACAACAAAGGTATATGAAGACTTTTTGGACGCGGCGGCAGATTCGGGGGCGAAAGTCACGGCCGCGAAACCCGGTCTTAAATATAGATTCGGGGAAGCGTCACTGACCGTCCTGTCGCCGTCGTCGCAGGACAGCGACCTGAACAACATGAGCGTGGTCACAAGGCTTGAGTACGGCGATATAGGCTACCTTTTTATGGGCGACGCCACCTCGAAAGTCGAAAAGCAGCTTCTCGGCAGGGATGAGGATGTATCCGCGAATGTGATAAAACTGGGGCACCACGGCAGCAAGCATTCATCTTCCTCGGATTTTATAGTTCAAGTCGCGCCGGAACTGGCGGTTTTTTGCGTAGGCTATAACACCTATGGGCACCCGACGCAGGATGTCATTGATATCCTCGAAAAATATTATATAGAATACAGGCGGACGGATTATAACGGGGATATCGTAGTGGCCACGGACGGCAAGAGGATCGAGGTTAATTAAAAATGATCCCGTAGGGGGCGTCCCCGACGTGCGGATTGGAGGGATCATAAAAATGCAAAATTACATATCCGTGGACAGGATAGAAGGCGAATACGCCGTGTTGGAATACCCCGACGGCCATATTTCGCCGATAAAAAGAGACCTCCTACCTGAAAACGTAAAAGAGGGAAGCCTGTTGACGCAAAACCCCGACGGCAGCTTTGCCCTTGACGAAGCCGCGGCGGAAAAGCGGCGGAAAGAGTTGCATGAAAAGGCGAAAAACTTGTTTGGCCGCAATTCGTAGGGGACGATGCCCACATCGTCCCGTTTGCAACAAGATTTTATCTAATTTCGGGACGACGTGGGCGTCGTCCCCTACGGAATGGATGGCATATGAACAAAACAAAAGTATTCATCGACGGCAAAGACGGCACGACGGGCCTCAAAATCTACGAACGCCTGAACCGCCCCGATATCGAAATAATAACCGCAGACCCGGAAAAAGCAAAAGACAGAAGTGAGCGGCGGGAAAAAATCAATGAGGCTGATATAGTGTTTTTGTGCCTGCCCGACGAGGCGGCAAAAGAATCCGTCGAATTGGGGAAGGGGAGCGGCGCGAGGTTCATAGATGCATCCACCGCCCACAGGACGGCCCCCGGCTGGGTTTACGGCTTCCCGGAGCTGTCGCCGGGGCAAAGGGAAAAAATCCGCTCCGCGAAATACGCCGCCAACCCCGGCTGCCACGCAACGGGCTTTATCGCGCTGGTTTACCCGCTGATACAAAACGGCATTATGCCGAGAAGCTACCCGGCAAGCTGTTTTTCGGTCACGGGCTACAGCGGCGGCGGGCTTAAAATGATAGGGGAATACGAAAATCCCGGCAGAAGCGAGGAATACGGCAGCCCGAGGCAATATTCGCTGAACCTTTCGCATAAGCACCTGCCCGAAATGCAAATAGTGACGGGCCTCGAACACCCGCCCGTATTCAGCCCCGTTGTAGCGGATTTCTACAGCGGGATGACGGTCACGGTACCCCTTCATCCGAGGCTTTTGAACAAAAATTGCAATGCCGAAGATATTATAAATGTTTACAAAGGGCATTACGCCGGCTGCGAATACATAATAATTGAAAACACCCCCGCAAACGGCTTTTTGCCCGCGAATAATTATACGGATACGAACGAGCTGCATATTTTTGTTTACGGCAACAAAGACTGCATAACGGTTTCTGCGTGTTTTGACAATCTGGGCAAGGGTGCGTCGGGAGCGGCAGTGCAGAATATGGATATAATGATAGGGGAACAGAGGTGATCAAGGTTGATTGAAATAAGCAAATCCGTCGCATATAATTTTGAAAACGCCGTCCGGGGCGCCCGCAACCCTATGAGCAGCTGGGATAAAATGGACAGCTTTTATGACGGCGGCGGTGAATATATCATCGGCGAAAATGATATGCGGCTGCTGCAAAAACTGTGCGGGGCGGGAAGCGACCACCGGAAATTTATGCGCCAAATCATTGTATCGGCTGACATCCTCGCCCCTCTTTACTGGTGGAAGGAGTTTGACACATATAAAGTGGGTACGACCGCGAATTCAACCAGCACAATGCACAGGATACATACAAAACAGTTCTCCATTGACGATTTCAGCCACGATAAATTAGATGGCGGCTCCCTGCAAGTTTTAACGGGTTTGATAAATTACCTTGAAGCGCTGAGGATAAATTATAACGAAACAAAAGATAAGTCCGACTGGTATAACATAATACAATTGCTGCCTTCAAGCTATAATCAGATGAGGACGTGCGTCATGTCATATGAGAATCTGACTAATATGTACGGCGCGAGAAAGTCTCATAAACTAAACGAATGGATAATTTTTTCCGAATGGATCGAAAAACTGCCTTATGCAGGGGAACTTATCTGTATTACATATTGAAAGGGTCTGTATATATGAATTTTATAAAACCGCAAAAAATTGACGGCGGCATCTGCGCCCCTTTGGGCTTCACCGCCAACGGCGTGCATTGCGGCATCCGCAAAAATAAGTCGAAAGAGGATTTGGCCCTGATTTACTGCGGTACCGAATGCGCCGCCGCCGCCGTGTACACGAAAAACAAGGTGCAGGGCGCACCGATTGTCGTCACGAAGAAAAACCTCGCTGACGGCAAGGCGCGGGCGGTGATGGTCAACAGCGGCAACGCCAATACCTGCAACGCCGACGGGGTTTTTATAGCCGAAAAAACGGCGCACATTACGGCGGCGGCTTTGAATATCTCCCCGAATGACGTTATTGTTGCCTCGACCGGGGTCATAGGCCTGCCGCTCCCCGTCGAACCTATCGAAAAAGCCGTGCCGGGGCTTGTGAAGGGGCTGTCCCGCGAAAACGGAGGGCTTGCGGCGATGGCCATACTCACAACCGATACGGTGAAAAAAGAAATCGCCGTAAAGTTTGAAATAAACGGCAAAGAGTGCAGGATCGGCGCGATAGCCAAAGGCAGCGGCATGATCTGCCCCAATATGGCGACATTGCTTGTATTTATCACCGCCGATGTAAATATATCCTCTGAATATTTGCATAAAGCCCTGCTCGGCGTGACGGAGGACACATTAAATATGGTCAGCATTGACGGCGACACCTCAACAAACGACATGGTTAGCGCAATGGCCTCAGGCCTTGCGGGAAACAGTGAAATAAACGCCGAAAACGAAGATTTCAGCATTTTTAAAACGGCGCTATATGAAGTTATGCGCGAGCTGTCCCGTCTTATCGCGGGTGACGGCGAGGGCGCGAAAAAATTGCTTGAATGCAATGTAGCAGGTGCGGAAAACAAAGAAACAGCAAAAAAAATCGCCAAATCCGTAATATCCTCGAACCTTTTTAAAGCGGCCATGTCGGCGGCGGACGCAAACTGGGGAAGGATACTCTGCGCCATAGGCTACGCGGACGTGGAATTCGATATATCAAAGGTATCCGCGGGGCTTTCGTCCGGAAAAGGCGATATAAAGGTCTGCGAAAACGGCAGCGGCGTGGAATTTGACGAAGGAACCGCGAAAACCGTCCTGTCGGCGCACGAAATTTATATAAATATCAATTTAAACAGCGGAAATTGCGAAGCCACAGCCTGGGGCTGCGACCTGACGGAGGAATATGTCAGGATCAATGCGGATTATAGGACATAGCCCGCAGGGGCGGACAGGGGCGTCCGCCCCTGCGGATTAAAGGGTTGTTTTATGAAAAAACATTATATTCTAACAGCGGTTTCTTTGGCAATCATGCTTTTCCTGATTGCTTTGCTGGTGGTTCATTTTTATCCGCTGGCGAAAGAGATTATCGCGAACAAAGGCGACGAAGCTCTGATAGTGGACTATATCAGTTCTTTGGGGATGAAAGGAGCGCTTATACTGATAGGCCTTGAAGTGTTGCAGCTGATTGTCGCTTTTATCCCGGAAGTTTTGATTGATATTATGTGCGGCCTTTGTTACGGCATATGGTGGGGCACTTTAATCGGCGTAGCCGGCATAACGCTCGGCAACCTGATAGTATTTATCGTTATGCGTCAACTGAAAAACCTGCTGGCGCCGATTGTTATGAAAAAAACGAAACGCAAAGAAATATTGGCCCCCGAAATGCTGGCGCGCATAAAGCGGCCTGAGATAATCGTGTTTTTTTGTTTTTTGATGCCGTTCATACCCAACGGGATCATACCGTTTGTTTTCTCGCAGACAAAAATCTCCTTGCCGAAATACCTCCCGGCCACGGCGCTGGGGTTAATACCCAGTACATTCATATGCGCGCTTTTGGGCGAGCGCATAGCAGGGGGGGATTATACGGCGGCGGCGGTTATAGCGGTTATGTTTTTGATAATAGCATTAATTACGGTAATATTTCGAAAAAGGATTATGGCTTTAATAACAAAGGAGAATAATTGACAATGGATAATAATGCGATAAAAGCCCAGATATTGGTTGACGCCCTGCCTTACATACAAAAATACAACAATAAAACCGTCGTAATAAAATACGGCGGGAACGCCATGATAAGCGACGGTTTGAAGCGGGCGGTAATGGACGATATCATTCTGCTTTCGATTACGGGCGTACGCGTGGTTTTAGTACACGGCGGCGGGCCGGAAATAACCGAAATGCTTGCGAAAATCGGCAAAGAGAGCAGGTTCATAAACGGCCTGCGCTACACCGACAGGGAAACTGCGGAAATAGTGCAGATGGTTCTTGCGGGAAAGATAAACAAAGGGCTTGTGGCGTCCATCACGAACCGGGGAGGCAAGGCTCTCGGCCTTTGCGGGAGCGACGCGGGGCTTATCACCGCCGTGAAACTCGAAAACGGCGTGGATTTGGGCTTTGTTGGCGAAATCGAGAATATAAACCCGAAACCCGTGACTGACACCCTCGACAACGGCTACATACCCGTGATAGCGACGGTTGCGGCGGGGAAGGACGGCGAAATCTACAATATAAACGCCGACACGGCGGCCGCGAGGATAGCGGCGGCATTATCGGCGGAAACACTTATTCTGATGACGGACGTGCGCGGCCTCCTGCGGGACGTAAACGACGAAAACACCCTGATCCCCGTAGTTAAAACAGGGGACATACCCGCCCTTATCGAAGAAAACGTCATATCCGGCGGTATGATCCCGAAAATCGGCTGCTGCCGCGAGGCGGTCAGCAGGGGGGTCAAAAAAACCTTCAT
>WREG01000129.1 GCA_009779455.1 Oscillospiraceae bacterium | reverse complement strand
CGATTTGAACATAGCCGAGGCGGCTTTTAAGGTTTTCGGGGAATACGGAGTGCCTTTCGAGGCGCATATCATGTCCGCGCACAGGACGCCTGACAGGGCGAGGGAATTTTCAATGAGCGCGGAGAAAAACGGCTTCGGAGTTATTATAGCAATGGCGGGGATGGCCGCCCATCTTGCGGGCGCGGTTGCGGCGAACACTGTCCTGCCCGTCATCGGCGTACCCGTCAAAAGCTCTTTGGAAGGGCTTGACGCGCTTTTGTCAACAGTCCAGATGCCGCCGGGCATCCCCGTAGCGACGGTGGCCGTAAACGGCGGGACGAACGCCGCGATACTGGCGGTCCAAATTTTGGCGGGCGCCGACGCCGGGCTGACGGAAAAATTATACGCAAAAAAAACGGCGATGGCGGAAGCGGTTGTTAAAAAAGATGAGGATCTGCAAAATAATTATGAATTTTGAATTATGCATTAAATATAGAAAGCGGTTGATTTTTTGATGGGAAAAATTCATGAGGCCTGCGGCGTGTTCGGCATTTATGACAACGACGGGCTTGACGTGGTTTCAGCGGCGTATTACGCCCTCAACGGTTTGCAGCACAGGGGGCAGGAAAGCGCGGGCATAGCGGTCAACGACGGCGGGGTCATCACGGGCCACAGCGACGCGGGGCTTGCAAACGAGGTTTTCACGGACACGGCGCTCCGTATGCTCCCCAAAGGCAGCATGGCGCTGGGGCACGTTATGTACGGCACCCTTTCCGGCAATTCGAGGATGGACGTCCAGCCTATCATCGTAAACCATATAAAGGGCAATCTGGCGCTTGCTCATAATGGCGCGCTCACGAACGCGGCGGAACTCCGTCGCGGACTTGAAAACAACGGGATGATTTTCCGCTCTACAAGCGACTGCGAGCTTATATCAAGCATAATCGTGCGCGAAAGGCTGGGCAAAGGCTCGATAGAGGACGCCGTCAGCGCGGCGATGAACATACTGGAGGGGGCATACTCCCTTGTAATAATGTCCCCCACAAAAATGCTCGCGGCCAGGGACCCTTTCGGTTTCAGGCCGCTTTGCATTGGGAAGATAAAAGACAGCTTCGTGTTCGCTTCCGAATCCTCTGGGCTTGACAGCATAGGCGCAGAATTTTTAAGGGACGTAAAGCCGGGGGAAATAGTGGTCGCCGACAAAAACGGGCTTCGCTCCATAGAGGGCCTCTGCTCGAAGAAGAACGCACTTTGCGTGTTCGAGTTCGTTTATTTCGCCCGTCCCGATTCCGTCATCGACGGCAGCTCCGTACATAACGCCAGAAGGCGGGCGGGGGCGTTCCTTGCCCTTGACCATCCCGTTATGGCCGATGTGGTCATAGGCGTGCCTGATTCGGGAATCGACGCGGCAATAGGCTATTCCCAGCAGTCCGGGATACCCTACGGCCTCGGATTTATAAAAAACAAGTACATAGGCCGCACATTTATCCAGCCCGTGCAGACGGACAGGGAGAACAAGGTTCGGATAAAGCTGAACCCCGTTGCCGACACGGTAAAGGGCAAGCGCGTGGTGCTGGTGGACGACTCGATAGTCAGGGGCACGACCTGCGCGAGAATCGTAAACCTGCTCCGCGAAGCGGGGGCCAAGGAAGTGCATATGCGCGTCTCGTCGCCGCCGTTCCTGTACCCCTGCTATTTCGGCACTGACATAAAGTCAAGGGACATCCTGATAGCCGCAAACCACACGGAGGACGAGATAAAAGACATACTGGGCGTTGACTCTTTGGGGTACATGAGCGTCGAAAACATCAAAAAAATCGCCTCAAACACAAAAGTCGGCTTCTGCACGGGCTGTTTTACGGGGAAATACCCCTGCAACGTGCCGGAATGCGAGGTTCGGAATAAATATTCGGAAAAAATCAAATGATTTTTTATGATTTTGGGTCGAAAGGGCGGACACTATGTCCGTACATTACAATTATAAAATTAATGACATATAATACTTTTATTTTTGATTTTGACTATACGTTGGCGGAAGCGACTGACGGTATCGTTGACAGCGTTAATTACGCTTTTAAACTTCTTGGCTTTGAAACCGCTAGCCGCGAAAAAATACGAAAAACCGTAGGTATGACATTAAAAGAATCATTTTTTGAATTGACGGGCGTATCCGATAAAAAATTAACGGATAAATTTATTTGTTATTTTAAAGATATGGCAGATAAAATCATGGCAAAAAACACGGTTTTATATGATGACACCATTCAAGTTTTATCACAATTAAAATCAATGGGTTGCAATACCGCAATCGTTACAAGTAAATTTCATTACAGGATAGATGAAATTTTAAATAATTATTCTATATCAGAGCTTGTTGACTACATTGTTGGCTTTGAAGATGTCGGAACAGCCAAACCGTCTCCGGAAGGCATATTAAAAGCCGTTTCATATTTAAACGTGGATAAAAAGAATGTTTTATACGTTGGCGACAGTATAATAGACGCGAATACGGCGAAAAATGCGTCGATTGATTTTGCCGCCGTTCTTACCGGGGCAACCGCCGCGAAAGAATTTGTAACGTTGCCCCATGTTTATATCGTTGATAACCTTACAAAACTATTAGAAAATATTAACGTTGTTCTTGACGAAAAAATTATTTCGGCGATCATTAAAAACCACCCTAAAATAATTGATCTTCCTGTTGATGAAAACGGAAATATAATAATAGATAAAAATTTACATCCTGAAATTTACGGTTGGGCGGTAAACGGCTGATGCCCCCACGAAAATTAATCGAGTTCTTAAACATAATAGAAAAACTGAAATGCAACACCCGCCACAGCTGGACTTCAAGCGGCAGGCATGAAAGCGTCGCGGAGCATAGCTGGCGGCTGGCGGTCATGGCGTTGTTGGCCGCGGGTGAATTCCCCGATGCCGATATCGAAAAAACCGTTAAAATGTGCCTTATCCACGATTTCGGCGAGGCTGTCACGGGCGATGTCCCCGCCTTCCTCAAAACAAAGCGGGACGAGGAAGAAGAGAATGCGGCGGTTGCCGGTTTGCTGAAGCTTCTCCCCGAAAATACCGAAAATGAGTTTGCAGGGCTGTTTTCGGAAATGGCGGAACTGAAAACGCCGGAATCGAAGCTTTTCAAAGCCCTTGACAATCTTGAAGCCCTTGTTTCACATAACGAAGCGCCGATTGAAACATGGTTGCCGCTCGAATATACGGAAAATCTGGCGTACGGGGCAGAAAATGTCGCTTATTCCGAATATTTAAAGTCATTAAAAGAAGAAATCAAACATGATTCAATCAAGAAAATTGAAAAGGCTGTGTAGAAAATTTATATTTTGAGGAGCGTTTAATGAAAGATACAATTATTATAGTATCTGGCATGGCAGCGGCAGGCAAAACAACTTTTGCCGAGTGGTTGTCTCACAAGGTATGCGTCCCCCTTCTTTCGGTTGACGATTTGTGGGGAAAATTTGGGACTACTACTATTCCGTTTGCTCAATATTGGGTTCTTTGCGAAGATATAATGAAACAGTCCTCACCGTTAATAATTGAATTTGGGTTTTGGGATGAACAAAAGCCGATGATAAATGAATTAGTTAAAAAGTACAAGTATCAAACCGTCAATATCCATTTTGTCACTTCGATTGAGTTAGCACATCAGCGTTTTAATGATAGAAGAAAATTAGGTGGCACGGAACCACAAATTACGTTGGAACGGTATATAGAAATAGTAGAATATTCGAAATTTTTCCAATTTGGAGATTGTGTTATCGGTGTTGATACAACAGATTTTTCAAGGGTCTCATATGAAAATATAGCAAAACAGATACAGCAGCTCGCTATGGGTATAAAATAAGCATTTTCTACAAAGCCTCGTAGAGGACGCCGTTGCGGCGTTCCGAAATAATATCAAATCTTGTTGAAAACGGGACGCCGAGACGGCGTCCCCCTACGGAACTTCTTCTGTTTTTTGTGCATTTTAACATATGCGAAAGTTGAGTTAATAAATAAAAGAAAGGCAGAAAATATGAACAGCTTCAGCGAAACCTACAAATCCGCAGGCGTTGACATCACTGCGGGCTACAAATCCGTCGAGCTGATGAAAAAGCATATAGGCAAAACCCTGACAAAGGGCGTGATCTCCGGCATCGGCGGCTTCGGCGGGCTTTTTGAGCCTGACCTTGAAGGCTTCAAGCGCCCGGTTTTCGTAAGCGGCACCGACGGCGTGGGTACCAAGCTGAAACTGGCGTTTATGCTGGATAAGCACGACACGATAGGCATAGATTGCGTGGCGATGTGCGTAAACGACATAATCTGCTGCGGCGCGCGGCCCCTTTTCTTCCTTGATTACCTCGCCATGGGCAAAAACGTCCCCGAACGGACGGAAATGATAGTAGGAGGCGTGGCCGACGGCTGCGTTCAGGCGGGCGCGGCCCTCATAGGCGGCGAGACGGCGGAAATGCCCGGCTTTTACCCGGAAAATGAATACGATCTGGCGGGTTTTTCCGTCGGGATTGTCGATAGGGAAAAAATAATCGACGGAAGCAATGCAAAAGAAGGGGACGCGATAATCGCCCTCGCGTCAAGCGGCCCCCATTCAAACGGTTTTTCGCTTATCCGAAAAATATTGAACGACACAGACACGGACATAACGGAATACAGCGGTGAATTGGGCTGCACCATAGGCGAATCCCTTTTGACCCCGACAAAAATATACGTAAAATCCGTTTTAAAACTGCTTGAAACCGTGGCCGTAAACGGCATTTCCAATATAACGGGCGGCGGCTTTTACGAAAATATACCTAGGAGCGTCCCGGCGGGGCTGTCCGCGAAAATATATGAAAAAAACATAAAAACCCCGCCCGTATTCGCGTTTTTGCAAAAGCTTGGAAACATCCCGAAGCGCGATATGTTCAACACCTTCAATATGGGCGTCGGCATGAGCCTGACGGTGAGGCGGGATGACGCGGGCAAAGCCATTGAAATACTGAGGCAAAACGGCGAAGACGCCTATGTTATAGGCGAAATCGCAAACGGCGAAAATCCTTTGGAATTGTGCAGGGCCGATTATTAATCGCCCGAAATAAAAAAAAGCGGGGTTATAACCATGACAAAGAACATATTCGATCTGCTATCAAAGAATTCCTATCCCGGCAGGGGCATCATTGTCGGCAAAAGCTATGACGGAATATACGCGGTGATAGCTTATTTTATCATGGGCAGGAGCGAAAACAGCCGCAACCGTGTGTTTTTAACCGATGGCGACGGCATAATAACGGCCCCTTTCGACAAATCAAAGATGACGGAGCCGTCTTTGGTCATTTACACCCCCGTTAAAAACATTGATGACAAAATAATCGTTACAAACGGGGATCAAACGGACACCATCTATGAATTTCTTCAAAAAGGGCAGGGTTTTGAGGACGCGCTTAATACCCGCACCTTTGAGCCCGACCCGCCCATCCTGACCCCCCGCATAAGCGCGCTTTTAGATTTTGAAAACGGTTTTTCATATAAAATGGGGATATTGAAATCATGCGACGAACAGGGCGGCGGCTGCAACAGGTTTTATTACAATTATTCAAAAGCCGTGAGCGGCACGGGGCATTTCATCCATACATATATGAGCGACGGCAACCCGCTCCCCACATTCGAAGGCGAGCCGGTAAAAATCTCGCTTATCGACGATATCGACGACTATACAAATATGCTGTGGAAAAGCCTGAATTATGAGAATAAAGTGTCGCTTTTCGTGCGGTATGTAAATCTGAAGTCAAAAAATTCCGTGACGAAGATCATTAATAAAAACGTGATATGACATCCCCCCTACAAAAAGGAAAAAAACAAAAAGGATTGACCAAATTGAACACAATCGGATTAAAATACGGCTGCAACCCGGGCCAGACCCCCGCGCGGATATTCACTGACAAAATCACCCTGCCGCTGGAGGTTTTGAATGGCAGGCCGGGCTATATAAACTTTCTCGACGCCTTGAACGGCTGGCAGCTTGTGCGGGAGCT
>WREG01000128.1 GCA_009779455.1 Oscillospiraceae bacterium | reverse complement strand
TTAAGGCAACCTCTAAAAACCCCGTTTCGCGTCTATGCGGCTAAAACCCCGCAGACCTTTGTCATCCTCCTTGCCTTACGACAGTAAGGCTTCGTCGTCTTTCGCGGTCTGCGAAATTTTATCTCGCATAACCATTGAAGAAGGTTTTTAGAGGTTGCCTTAAGGCAGTTGCTGCCGCATTTTAAGATTGATCCATTGAAGAAAGGAATTCGCCCTGCATCTGTTTATGCCCTATCTCTTTCAGCTCTTCGTTTGACGCGTGGCTCGCGGCGTGCGCGAGTTCGGCACGCCGCGCCTGCAGTTCGGCGTACATTAAATTCCTTTTATCGCCTGTGAGGGGATAGAAAAATTTGGGTATTACGCCCAGCGCCCCTGTAATTATCGGCAGGCCCGTCGCCCAGGCGAACATCCACATTTTTGTGCGGTCGTCCTGTGTGCCTATAGTCCTCCCCTGCTGATAGCCTATCTTCTGGTAAAGAATATTTTTAACGACGCCGTTCACTATGCCCTGCCCCTTTAGGATTATCCCCCTTGCGACGCCGGTCATGGCTTCGGTGCGGTAGCCGTTCTTCCATTCGCAATAGTCCATCGATTCGTTCTCAAGCTCGGGCGGGATGACCTTGCCTATGGCGTACATGCACATCTCAAGGCATTCCTCTATCATAAGCGTCGGTATCATTACCGCCCTTTTCGTATAATTTTTATTGATAAGCCCTATGGCGCAGGTTCCGAGCCAGCACGCGTCAGTCCAGAAATCCGCCAATATCCACAAAAATCGGGTTGAAAAACGCTTTCGGAGCTTGTTGATATAAGCGTACCCGGTATATGTAAATATGCCGCCAGGTATGCCCACGACGGTCTGCAGGGAAATGGAACCCAAAACGTCTATAAAATAATCGCCCATGCTTGTTTTCATCGAAAAGCCCTCAAGGAAATTCGAAAGGGTGATCATAAGGAGCGGCTTGTTGTTGATAATGGATTTCAGCCCCTGTATGATGCTCGGCCGCTCGATTGACTGGGCGACACGCTCACGGGAATTGAAGAAGAAGAACATGGCGGCCGAAGACGCGATAATATGCGTACCGAGGCCGAAGCCGAGGAAAAGGTTTGGGAGCTTCCATTTAAGTTTTTTATTTATAACAAGGTCATACAGCACTTTCATAACAAGATCAGGCACGTTCGAGCCTATGGCGAGAAGCTGAGATTTTATAATCAGCCTCGTGCGCTCGATGGGAACAGGCGTAATAGTGTTCAAAAGGCCGCCGATTGAAATGCCCCCGAAGGTCCCGGCGGTTTCCTGAATAACGTTGAATACGAAATAAAAAGCGAATTTGCTTACATTTTTTTCGTCAGTCCCGGCGAACATATACGGCATGAACCAATACAGGGTGCTGAAAAACGCCATCGGGATGTTGACACCCACGAGATAGGGACGGAATTTCCCGTACCTTGTACGGGTGCGGTCGACAATCCCGGCAAACAGGATGTCGTTGATGATGTCCCAAATCCCTCCGACGCCCTTCAATATCGACAGGTAGTTGAAGTTTATAAGCAGCACATCGTAAATAAAGCGGTCTTTGAAACCGTCGATATTGAAGCCCGTCGCCCATTTGTACAATACATAGCCTACCGTTTCCTTATTTCCGACATAGCGCCTGTCCGAGTTGGCAAAGTCGAGGTCAAGGGAAACCTTTTCCATAACCCGTTGTTCGTAATCAAGCTCGGTTTCCTGAATAAGTTTTTCTTCAGCCAAAACATATAACCCCTTTTATTTCAATTTATATTTCATAAATGCAGGATGCCGCGTTATTTTAATATGCTTTTCGGGAATTCGGTTTTTGAAAACCCCATTGAAAACGCTATGTATATGGCGATTTCCTTGTTTATTACATTCCGGCCTTCTTTAATGAAGTTTTCGCTGCCGTAAACGTATACGGGTACGTTTGCCCTTGTATGCCCCGTTGACGTGAACTCAAATTTGCCGTTTTGGTACTTTACCCCGCCCGTTTCATGGTCGGCCGTGACGACAACCAGGGTATTGCCGTCGTTTTCCGCGTAATCAAGCATGGCGGCAACCGCGCTGTCAAAAGCGATAACGGCTTCTTTTGTTTTTTCGGCGTTATTGTCATGGGAGAGCTTGTCGATATGCGCCCCTTCGATCATCAGAAAAAAACCGTTTTCACCTTCCAAAAGTTCAACCGCTTTGAGCGCCATTTCCGTCAGCGTGGGCCCGTTCGCATTTTCTAAAGCCCATAATTCGCCGCTGAATTGTCCGAAGGTCTTGCTCCCCGGCGCAAGCGCGTCCATTTCCGCTTTTGTTGTTATGCGTTCAAATGCGGAAGCGGCTATATCCCCGTCCGTCGCATATGATGTTTTTCCGCTCCATATCAGATCAATGCCCGACGCCAGCTGCTGCTTCGTTATCTCCGCTTCGCTTGCCCGTGACGCCGTATGTGAGGAAAAACACGCGGGCGTCGCCCCGGAATTGTAATCGGAGGTTACGACCCCGGTTTTCATTCCTTTGGAGATTGCCGTTTCCGCAAGGTTTGCGGGATAGGAATAAACCGCTCCCGGATCCGACGGATAAACCCCTATCATTCCCGAAATCGTGCGTACGCCGCAGGCAAGCGCGGTGCCGGCGGAGGCGCTGTCGGCCGTTATGCCGAAAAAGTCAATTGTTTCGGCATAGCCTTTTAAAGGCATTGATTTAACAGCCAATGCGACGCCTTCTTCGGCTTCCGTCATGTCCAAATGGTTTTCCCCCATGCCGTCCCCTATCATCAGGATGACATTTTTAACCTGATCCTTTTCGGTGTCGATGCTAGCGATCCTTATTCCGGAAAAAAGCAGCATAACCGTCGTAAAAATAGCGAACATCCTTTTAAAAATAGACATAAAACCGGTTTCCCACATGATAAAACAACCTTTCAAAATTTATTTTTATGTTATGATTAAATCAATAATGTTTTCTAAAGTTTTTGCGCCTATCCCTTTTACGTTAATAATATCCTCGGGGTTTTCGAATTTTCCGTTCGTTTCGCGGTATGCGATAATGGCTTCGGCCTTCACGGGTCCTATGCCTTTTAATGCCTGAAGCTCCGAAGAGCTTGCCGTATTTATGTTTATCAACGCTTTTTGACCCGGAGGGGCGGTACCCGCCGGCTTTTCGACCGCTTCCGCCGGTGGCGGGGGCGAAACGGGCAGGGGCTGCTGAGAGGGTACGGTTTGCGGAACCGTCGCGAGCCGACCGGAGGGTTCGGTCTGCACGGAAGGTTCGGTCTGCGGAGCAGGCGCGCGGGCATTGTTGTCCTGTTTATTATTGTTGACGGGCGGTTTTACGGGGATGTCCGGCGGCGCGGCCGTTTCGCGGGGCGGCGCATTGCCGGAGGGGTTTGCCGTAGCGGGCGTCTGCCCGGGAATGGCCGCCGCGGCCGGATTTTGCGGCCCGGTTGTTACGGGATGCGCTGCCGCATTTGATTGCGGCGGGTTTGTCTGCTGCGCGACGGGAGGCGGCGGGTTCCGCTCCTGAACCGAAGGCTGCGCGCCGGGAGCGGGATTTAAAGGGGGAACCGTGCCGCCGTCCGCAAGCGGCTGTTCCGACACTTGCGGACGGTAAGGATTCCCTGCGTAAGTTGTCAGGCCGCAATAGGAGCTGCCGGGGTTTTCGCCGGGCGTTGCATATTCGCCGGGTGCATCAAGATAATCCGGCGGGAAAAATCCCCCTGAGAAAAGCTCCCCTGCGCCGTCGCCGAACAAATAATAAAATTCTTCCGGGATATCGCCGTCCGCAAAAACCTGTTCGTAATTTTCGCCGGGAAGGGTTTCATAATATTCAACATAAGAGGTTATTATGTTTTCCGCGCCGTTCACATGCTTTAAATAAACGGCGGCATTGCTTATAACGCCAAGAAAAACCAGGAGTATAAAAGCGGATATGGTTTTCTCCCGCTTCAACAAATTTATATTTTTCACGATTTAAACACCAGCTAAAAAATTTTATTGCATAAAAATTTATTATTTAATATATTTTATAATAATGTAAATTCTACGTCAATTGATATAACAGAGGATTTTTAGCTTTTATTATGTGCAATATTAATAGATTATTAAATAATATGCCATTATTCGTTACAAAAGTATTGATAATTTTTTTTAGTTTTGCTATAATCTTGATGATTTATATATTCTTTTATTTGAAAAAGAGGTTAAATATGGCTGCAATCCGAAATTATCAACCTAAAGACAGGGAAAACGTGCGCATGGTCTGTATGCACACGGGGCCGGGGAAAGCCCTGCTGAATGACGGTCCGGAGAGGAAGCTGCTGCTTGCGGCATACTGCGATTATTACATAGAACGCGAACCGCAGAATTGTTTCGTCGCGGCTGACGATAACGACGAGGCCGTGGGGTATATCCTGTGCGCGGAGGATTACAAAAGCTACCGCAAAGTATTTCTGCGCGATTACGCGCCGAAGGTAAAAAGCACGGGGCTTGTCCAAAAGGTTGAATTCTACGGCGCGGCGATTTTGCCCGTTTTCTTTGCCGAAAAATACCCCGCGCACCTGCATATTGATATTTTAGAAGATTACCAGCGGATGGGGCTTGGAAGCCGCCTGATGGACGCCCTGACCGCACATCTGCGCGGAAAAGGCGTCCCCGGCGTTATGCTGGGGGTCGGGGCGGAAAATAAAAAAGGACGGAATTTTTATAAAAAATACGGCTTTAAAAAGCTGCTGCGGATCCCTTTCAGCGTTGTGATGGGGCTGGAGTTATAAAAATTTACGTTTTATATTGATTTTAATGTCATTATAATGTATAATGACAAGTGGTTTGTTTTATATATTTAAAGGCAGGGATAAGTTTGAAAAACTTTGAATATATTATTACTTTTCAAACCGGAAGTTTTGTCCCTTCATTCTATATGGACAAAACTTCCGTCTCGCAAACGTCTCGCTTGCGAGACGATGGAAAGGATGGTCATAAGCATGAAAAAATTAATGGCAATTTTATTGGCTCTAATGCTTTTAGCGTCAGTTTTCCCTCTTTCCGCATTCGGGGCGGACTCCCCCGTCAGGCTGCTTGAAATTTACGGCAATGATATGATCTTCCAGCAGGGGCAACCCATACGCTTGGCGGGTTTCGCGCCCGTGGGGACATTGTTGGACGCTGAATTGTATAACGGCGGGACATTATTGAGCCGAACAGGCGGACAGGCGGGCGCGGACGGGATGTTTGAGCTTTTTCTGCCCGGTCTGCCCGGTTCATATTCAGAATACCGCATTGAAGTTTCAAGCGGCGGCCAAACCGTGGCGGAGCTTGAACGCGTGCTGTTCGGCGAGCTTTGGCTGGCCGGCGGGCAATCCAATATGGACTGGCAATTCGGAGGCACCCCTGAAGGTTACGCCGCGCAGAAGAACGGCGTTCAGCCCGAAAGGCCTTATATACGGATGTTATACACCCCCGCGCACCCTGAATACGAGGGCGACCCGATGAAACTGCCGCTTTATCCGCAAGAAGATATAAAGGGCGCGAGATGGGCGAGGGGCGACAGTTTTTGGGACGTGAACGGCTTCAGCGCAATAGCGTGGAGCTTCGCCTGCAAACTGCAGGACGAAATCAATATGCCCGTAGGCGTCATAGGCGCCAGCCTGGGCGGCTCGTCCATATACACCTGGCTTTCGCGCGAAGCAATAGATGCCGACCCGCTTGTCAAAAAAGACGTCGATACGCTTTGGCGCTACCTGCCCGCTTCAAAATGGGGTAGCTACGAAAAAGCGGATCACCAGCAGACTATGACCGCAAACTATAATAAGCGCATTTACGCCCTTAGGCATTTAAACCCGGCGGGGCTGATCTGGTATCAAGGCGAAACGGAACTGATTTCTTATATAAGCAACGGTATAGAATGGGACGAGGGGAACGCTTATAAACGTGCACTGACCCTTTTGCAGGAAAGCTGGGCGGATTTGTTCGGCAAGCCCTCGTTGCCTATAGTCTGCACAAACCTTGCGGGTTACGCCTATTCGCAAAAACAGCCGGAGCAACCGGGGCTGTTCA